>JAYXXU010000128.1:0-3869 GCA_036019135.1 Pseudomonadota bacterium
TGGCTTATGGCGGAGTCATCGTGTCAACCAGCGCGAACCCTGCGGGTGCAGACGCGGCGCGAACCGCAGCGCAAGTGCAGGCTTATTTTGCGGATCAAGTGCCTTGTGTGATTGGTGAGGTGGGACAATTGGCGCGACCTAGCATGATTCGCGATGCGGTGACAGGCCAAGTGCTGCGTGAATAATCAGCTGAACTGGGGTGGCGAAACCGTTGCGTGGTTGACTGATTTGCGGTGAATCTCGCCATATTGTCTGGATTTGTGCGTGTGTCATAGTCGGTCGATTGTTTTCGATCAGTCCATCCCGCCGATTCTCCAAGGAAGCAGAACAGATGTCACAACTTGCCACCATCTTAAAAGCCAAAACCAAACTTGCCGCAATCAAAGTCATCATCAACGTCGTGCCAGCACCGCGTCCGCTCGTGTTGTTGGGTTCAGGCTCTGCACAACGGCTGTGTGACACCATCAGCCATATTGGGGCGCGTCGAGTTTTGGTGGTGACTGATGCAGTGCTGGTTAAACTCGGTATGGTTGAGCCGTTGCTGCAACGTTTGGCCGAACTAAACATCGAAACGTGCGTGTTTTCCGAGGTTACACCTGATCCCACTTTAGCGGTGGTGGAGCAGGGCGTGGCGATGCTGCACAGCACCCGTTGTGATGCTGTGCTGGCGGTTGGTGGTGGTTCGTCGATTGATGCCGCCAAAGTGATTGCCTTGGCAGCCAGCAATCATAAAACGCCACAGCAGTTGATTGGCATTCTAAAAGGCAAGCAACCTTCATTGCCATTATTTGTGGTGCCGACTACCGCAGGGACGGGGTCGGAAGTGACGGCGGGCGCGGTGATTTCCGATGCAGTGACTCACCAAAAAAATCTGGTGCTTGACCCGAAGGTTGTACCGTTGGCGACTGCGATTGATCCGAGCATTATGCAAGGCATGCCGCCACACATTACCGCAGATACTGGGGTGGATGCGTTGACGCACGCGCTCGAAGCGTGGATGAGTGAATTTGCCAATGCCGAAACGGATTATTATGCCAGTGCTGCGATTCGGATGGTCTTGCAGCATTTACCAACGGCCTACCAAAATGGCAAGGATTTGATGGCGCGTGAGGCGTTAGGTTTGGCGGCACACTATGCTGGTCTGGCAATCAATCAAGCCGCGTTGGGCTATGTGCATGGATTGGCGCATCAGTTGGGTGCATATTATAGCGTGCCACATGGTCGCGCGAATGCCTTGGTGTTGCCACACATCTTGGCGTTTAACCAAAAAGCCTCTGAAGCACGTCTGGCACTGCTGGCACGGCGACTGGGTCTGGTCGAGGATAACACAGCAGATGCAGTTGCTGCGGCGAAAATGATTCAACAGATCAATCAGCTACTGGCGACACTGAACATTCCGACGGGTTTGCCAACCCTAAATGCAGATGATTTTGCGGATATTGCTGAAAAAGCCTTTACTGAGGTGCATGGCACGTATGCCGTGCCGCGTTATATGACAGCGGCGCAGGCTCGGCAGATACTAATCGCGATTAAAAACGGATAGTGTGATTGCTCGGCTGCCGCTGCTCATGCTTAGCTCAACGGCAGCCGATACAAGCTGGCTTAGCTGAGCAGTTTTTTCAGTGCGTGTGCCATCTCAATCGTGGCTTCGAGTGCACGGACATTGACACTGGTAATGTTAATAAACCCATGTCCTTGATCAGCAACAAACTGTATCGTACATGGCACATTCAGTTCCTGTAAGGTTTGCGCATACAGCTCCCCCTCATCACGCAGTACATCAAATGCTGCGATGACCACGTGGGCAGGGGGTAATCCCTTTTTTGCACCATACAGGGGGGAAATCAATGGATGATCAAAGGGATAACCACTGCCATCCACATACATGGACTTAAACCGATCAACATCTTGCGCGCTCAAAAACAAGTCATTGCTGTAGCGATCATGCGATGGGTAATGCCGTGCAGAATCGGTCACTGGATAAATCAGCAGTTGTGCCGCGGGTTGACTGGCTTGATCGGCCAACACTTGGCACACCACCGCAGACAGATTGCCTCCCGCACTATCGCCACCGACAGCAATGCGTTTGGGGTCAATGCCAAGCTTGGCCGCATTGGCCACCGCCCATTGGAAGGCCGCCACACAATCATCAACCGCTGCGGGTGCTTTGTGTTCAGGGGCTAGCCGATAATCCACACTGAGTACCGCGACTTCGGCATGTTTGCACAACACGCGACAAGCCTCGTCATGGGTGTTGAGCGAACCCACCACAAAGCCACCGCCATGATAAAACACCAGCAGTGGTACAGGTGTGGCACTGGGTTTCGTCGAATAGAAGCGAGCAGGAATCTTGCCTGTCGGCGTGTCCATTACAAAATCTTGTACTGCACTGACCGCAGTCGGTGTGCCAATAATGGAGGCCATTTCTGCCTCAAAATGCCGACGGCTACGGACAGGATCTGTGCCAATCAACTCGTTACTCTGTAAACGCCGCACCGCCAGCAGCAGTTGGACGTGTGAGTCTAGCCCATCATATTGCTCACAATACCCCAGACTACGTGACATGACCCCTTGCAGTGGTGTCGGCAGATGCCCCGTGAGACGCCCTGCTGTGCCTTGTAGTTTTTTGACCCGTTGCGTGACGTGTTTGAGTCCATTAAGCATCAAGATTCCCCTGAGCGCTGATCGAATAAAAGATGGGTGAGCGGCTCACCGCCAGATGGGCTATCTTGTCGGCTGAGGCTGGTTTTGACAAGCGCGATTGTCATCAGATTCAGTGATTTTACCTTGAATTTTGCCAATTCAACCCAAGCAATGCAGACAGGATTTTAAAACCGATGTGCGTCATGCACCGGATTGCTTATGTTCAACCTATTTAAACGGAGAAGCCCCATGTCGAACGCTGACCAAACCGATTCCATCCAAGCGCAACCCGATGGCGATGTGGCCAACGTAGAACCGTTATTTGAACAGCCAGATGTGACGGAATTGCAGTCACGGATTGCCGTGCTAGAAGCCGAGGTCAAAGACGTGCAAGCGCGTGCCAATGCCGACATGTACAACTTCCAAAAGCGTGTTGAGCGCGAAACCGACAATGCCAAAAAATACGCCTTAGAAAAATTTGCCACAGGTTTGCTCGATGTGGTGGACAACCTTGAGCGTGCAATTGCGGCGGCAGGCGATGATACGGACAATGCAATGCTCGAAGGTGTCAAACTCACGCATAAGTCGCTACTGACCGTGCTCGAAAAACAGCAGATCGTGGTGGTTGATCCCGTTGGTGAGACCTTTAATGCCGATCTACATCAAGCAGTGGGAATTGCTCCTGACGCACCCGCTAACCAAGTCGGCACAGTGCTGCAAAAAGGCTATACCTTAAATGGTCGTCTGTTACGTCCTGCTATGGTCATGGTTGGCCAATAACCAAAAAATCTAGCGCACTAGGGCTGTTCCAGCGGTTTTTCAAGTGAAAAAAAGCCGAAAAAACCTCTGAATCGTGCTTGAAAATGCCAAAAACAGGCGCATATCGAAGCACAAGCAGCCACTACTGCAAATTTTGCATCCTTTGAGGAGATTGAACACATGGCTAAAATTATTGGTATCGATTTAGGTACAACCAACTCTTGTGTTGCCGTAATGGAAGGCGACAAAGTTAAAGTCATCGAAAACGCCGAAGGTGCTCGCACCACCCCATCGATCATCGCCTACAAAGACGATGAAGTGTTGGTCGGTCAAAGCGCCAAGCGTCAAGGGGTTAATCAAGGTGCTAGGTGGTACAGAGCGCAGAGTGCACACGAGGTACTGTTAAAAAAAAGTAAAAAGTAGGGCTAGGGGTATGAGGTATGCATGAATGAAAATCGGTCGTGAGG
>JAYXXU010000129.1:0-1472 GCA_036019135.1 Pseudomonadota bacterium
GCTTTCAGTTGCTCAATTGACTCAATCTCATCCGTTTGCTGGTTCTTCGCAACTTCACTTAATGCTTTGGCATTGCTTTGATTGCCTTCCAGCTGTTGCTTGGCAGGTTGGGCATCAAGGTGCTCGCCTTCAGCTTGTGCTTGGCTATGAGTTGTGATGAGTAAGCCTTCACCTGCTCGTACAGCACCCCATTGGTCAGTACGCAGTTCAAATCCCTCTCCACGATCTTCGCTCTCTGCTTGGTCTTTAGGATGGCTGAGTTTACCGAGATTGAGTTGACTGGCAGCATGGCTGCTTTGCAATTGCGCACTGATCTGTCCAGTGGTGTCATCAAAGCGTAGTTGGTTAAAGCCTTCGCCCTGATATTCTTTGGACTTGATCCCTGCTAGTTTCTTGGTGTCAGGTAATTTGCCAGCATTGTCGAATTTGGTCGGGTTGCGTTGTGCTTCATGAATGCGTCCCACCACAAACGGTCGGTCAATGTTGCCATCAAAGAAGTCGATTACCACGATTTCATCAATGCGGGGGAGAAAGCGTGCGCCATAGCCTTCTCCTGCCCAAGGCGTCAGAACATCGACCCAAGCTGAATCGGTGTCGTTGTCATTCGTGCCTGCGCCTCCATCATGTTCATGGTCTTCATTTCTTGTGAACAGAAAGCGGACTTTTATGCGCCCCCATTCATCCACATGGATTTCTTCTCCACTAGGTCCCACCACTTTGGCGCGTTGTGGGTGTACTGATGGTCGGTGTTGTTGTGGGTGATATTCTGGGACTGTTTTGATACTGCGGCGTTGTAAGGTCAGTGTATTGGCTTGGCGTTCTTCTGTATTGGTTTGGGTATTGGCATTTTGCCAATGGCTTTGTTGTAGCAATTGGTTAATTTGCTGATTCAAGTCTTTGGGAAGGTTGTTTTGGTTATAGTAGCTTTTGCCTGTAATCAGAAATTCTTGGTCTGATCCACTGTGTTGGTCTATTTCAGAGTGTTCGGTGAGTTGAAACCAGTAGCCGACTTGTGTATCACGTACCGTGCTTTGAGCAGTGAAGTATTTGGATTGTAGGTCGTGATAGTGGCCTAAGTTTTGGTTCAGCTTTTCGATTTGTGAGTTGCCTGATGCAGTTGCTCCATCTTCTCCATTGAGGTCTTGCATCCAGGCTGGGCTAAAGTGCCATGCATCTTCTAAGCCGAGGCTGGCATTGTCGTAGTGTGCACTATGTTGATGGGTACTTTGAACGCTGCCTGCACCCTGTTCTTGTTCCAGTGCATCAGCTTGCCAGCGTTGGATATGTACACTGTTGGGTTGCAGTGAGCGTTGTCCTATCAAACTGGTCATACTGTCGTATTGTTCTGTGGCACTACTGCGATGGTAGCGAATCTGGCGACGTGCTAAAGCTTGGTATTGGCTATTGTCATCAATCAGACGGAGTTTTTGCGGTTGAATCGCTGCACTGCTGTTCGGCACGATCAGTTGTGC
>JAYXXU010000130.1:0-13694 GCA_036019135.1 Pseudomonadota bacterium
GTCCCACCGATGCCTAGACCTAATGCGGCCAAAGTTGCACCCATGATCTGACCAACCCCACCAACCACCACCACAAGGAAGGTATCGATGATGTAGCTCTGTCCCAAGTCGGGGCCGACGTTACCGATTTGAGCCAGCGCACAACCCGCCAAGCCCGCCAAGCCCGATCCCAAACCAAACGCCATCATATCGATCCGCGCTGAACGCACGCCGATTGCCCGTGCCATCTGGCGGTTCTGAGTCACTGCACGCACAAATAAACCGAATCGAGTCTTGGCGATTAGCCACATTAGGAGCAGCAGCACCGCAACCGTAAATACAATAATCGCAATGCGGTTATACGGCAGCATCAGTGATGGGGTCAGCGCGATCCCGCCGCTGAGCCAAGAAGTATTGGTGACTTCGACGTTTTGTGCGCCGAATACCATCCGAATCACCTGCATCAAAATCAGACTCACCCCAAAGGTCGCCAATAGCGTTTCAAGCTGCCGACCATACAACGGCCGAATCACAATCCGTTCAATGATCATGCCGACCATCGCACTGACCAAAAACGCCGCAGGAATCGCCGCCAGCAGATACCAATCCACCGCACCGACAAAATGTGTTTTAAAAAATCCTTGCATCACATAGGTGGTATACGCACCGATCATGATCAGCTCACCGTGCGCCATATTGATCACACCAAGCAGGCCATAAGTAATCGCCAGCCCCAGCGCTGCCAGCAACAAAATACTGGCCATACTTAAACCGGCAAAAAAATGCCCCGACCACTCGCTGGTTTTGAGACGCGTTTGCACGCTGCTTTCGGCGGTTTTGAGCGCGGTGGTCAGCTCTGCCGAGAGATTTGGCTCAGCCAGCTTGCTTTGAATCAATGCCAGCACTTCGGGATGGTTACTGCCTGCCAAAACATTGGCGGCTTCGATTTGTTTGGCTGTGTCAGTCGATTGAATATCTAAACGGGCTTGTAGTTGTCGTAGACGGCTCAACACCTTTGCATCTTGTTCTTTGGCGAGTGTCGACGCAAGTAACTCAGGATCAATCTGACTGGGATTGGATTCTAAAATCTCGACTGCTTCAAGCCGCTGCTTGGGATCAGTATCTGCCAGTTTGATTTTGGCACGACTAAAATTAAGCGCTTGTTTTAAGGTATTAATCAACGTAACTTGGCGAAAGCCGCTCGGCTGCTCAACCACCTCTAGGCTAGGGTAACGCAGCACTTGTTCATCTTTAAACAGATAAGTGTTACCTGTTGCATCACTGTATAGCTCGTTGGCATCAATATACGCAACCAATTGATCGAGCTGTTCAGCCGAAGCTGGCCACTGATTGAGCATGTCACGCCGTGTCGTAAAATCACCACGTACAAACTGCTCAATCGCATCGCCTTGAGAAACAGCACCGTTTAATGCTGTATCAGTCACGAGTATTGTCGTTGTGGTTTGAGAAAGCGCTGTGGCTGAGGTTGCGACTGGCTGCGTTGAATCGGCTGCATGTGCAATCCCAACCCATAATCCCGCACTGAGCGATGCAGCACAAAGCGATGTGGCACAAAAAATGGACGAGAGCTTCATCAGATGCTCCTCAGTAATATAGTCATTAAAAAATCAGAAAAACCAGTAAAAACAAAGATCAGAATGCCGATACAATCAAAAAATCCCTGTCTTGGTCATTGCGACCAAGACAGGTGTGCAAACCTTACTTCGGAATGTACGGACTCCATGGTTCCGCACGAATTGGCGCAGGCGTGCTGTACACGATGTCAAACTGACCATCCGCACGAATCTCACCAATCATCACAGGCTTATGCAGGTGGTGGTTTTCTTCGTCCATCTTCAGGGTAAAGCCTGACGGTGCATCGAAGGTCTGACCAGCCATCGCGGTACGCACTGCATCAACATCAGTCGTACCCGCTTTGGTCACCGCTTGCGCCCACATGTTGATCCCAACATAGGTGGCTTCCATCGGATCGTTGGTCACCGCTTTATCCGCGTTCGGCAATTTCTGAGCCACGGCCCAGTCTTTATACTTCTGCACAAACTCGGTATTTTTTGGGCTTTTCACTGACATGAAGTAGTTCCATGCCGCCAAATGCCCAACCAACGGCTTGGTATCAATCCCGCGCAGCTCTTCTTCACCGACCGAGAACGCCACGACTGGAATATCCGAGGCTTTGATGCCTTGGTTGCCCAGCTCGCGGTAGAACGGTACGTTAGAATCACCATTGATGGTTGAAATCACAGCAGTTTTCTTGCCGACTGCAAATTTCTTCACGTTACCGACGATGGTCTGATAGTTGCTGTGTCCGAACGGGGTGTATTCTTCCATGATGTCTTTTTCATCGACACCTTTAGAAATTAAAAACGCCCGTAGGATCTGGTTGGTGGTACGTGGATAGACGTAGTCTGTGCCGAGCAACACGAAGCGCTCAGCCTTCCCCCCCTCCTCGCTCATCAAATATTCGACGGCTGGGATCGCTTGCTGGTTTGGCGCAGCGCCTGTATAGAAGATGTTTTTCGATTGCTCTTGGCCTTCGTACTGAACCGGATAAAACATCAGACCGTTCAGCTCTTCAACCACTGGCAATACCGATTTACGGGATACTGATGTCCACGCACCAAAGATCACCGCGACTTTGTCTTGGGTCAGTAGCTGACGCGCACGTTCAGCGAACAGCGGCCAATCAGACGCTGGATCAACCACGACTGGCTCAAGCTGCTTACCCAACACACCGCCTTTCGCGTTGATTTCGCTGATAGTCATCAATGCGGTGTCTTTAAGGGACGTTTCAGAAATCGCCATCGTGCCCGACAGCGAGTGCAGAATCCCGACTTTAATCGTATCGCCAGCAACCGCAGCAGTTTCAGTTTTGGCTTCGGCAGCAGGCGCTGTCTCTTCGGCTGGCTTTTTGCTACAGCCTGTGATCGCCATGCTACCCGCAAGGGCAGCAGCAGCAATCGACAGGTTTAAAAATTTACGGCGACTAATCATGGTGTACTCCACAAGACCTAATTCAAATGACGATGCAAACGTGGCGTTAGAACGTCATTGAGAGTGAAGCCACCAGTTTGTTGTCTTGCTTAACGCCATAGCGGTCATCACCACCGAGGATCATGTCCACACCCATGGTTGCGCCGGTGGCGGCCAAAGGCTTGCTGACACCCAAAATCAGGTGACGAAAGCCTGCACTTTCTGAATCAGCTGTTTCTGGCACAAAATCACCATCTTTGGTATATAAATAAGCACCAAGCTTCGCAGTCGCAGTAAAGTCCATCGGCAAACCATACGAGTAAGACGCGACAACATAGGTATCACCGGCGTTGCCGTAGGTCACATCGTTCAATAAGGTTTGCGCAGTCAAACCAAAATCACCATAGGTCATACCCAACATGGTTTCGTAACCAGTCGACTCCCAACCTGGATAGTAATAATAAATCGTACCACCGACTTGGTAGCCGATATCACCGACGCTGCCTTTATAGCCAGCGTAGAAATCGCTTTCTAAGGATTTTTTATTGCTTGGTTCGGCAACATCTGGATTCAGATCTGCATAATTATAGCTCAAGGTTGAAAACCAGTAACCCGCATAAAAACCACTTGCATGGCTATAATCCAAGCTCCCTTGTACCGCTGGGATATCTGATTCTGGGGCATTGGTAATCCCCCGCAGGTTATAGCTTGACACCACCCCGATATAGCCTGACACAGAATGCTCTGGTGTTGTCTCAGCTTGTACAGCGCTCATTCCTGAAACCATCAAACCAGCAGCGACTAGTGTTTTAAGCATCGTTTTCATGAATATCCCCACCCCAAAGACAAAAGAAAATGGCTTACTCAAATCTGATCAGACTGAGGCAAGCACTCCAGAGATATCAATTTCCATGCCAACCATAAAAAAAATATATAAAACAAAATTTTACAACCAGAGAACTAAAGCTTCGCTTTTTTGACCAATGCTATGGAATGAATCTATCCCGTCAAAAAAGGCGCTATGCACTATAAAAGTGCAAGATAATTGCAGCTACTCAACCTGACCACGATGGAATCAGTCAAAAGATGACAATTTGCATACCGTCTTGTATACAAGACACCCACTAAAAACCAATTTTTTGCACCAAAAAAAAGCAAAATCTGCACCAAAATAAAAAACACCCATAAATTGAGAGTTTTTTAAATATTTTGTGAGCGTCATATCATCCTATGACGCTCACGCCATACACTATGATTTGGCCAGACTCAAGACCAACCCATCTGCTGCTGCAACCGCATAGCCAGTGTTGGATGCTTCTTTGCCAGATCTGAATTCATCACACGCCCAACAGCATGCGCCAATGTCTCTAGGTCTGTTGTTTGCTCAATCACTTCAACCCATGGACGTGCAGCAAAGTCCTGTAAACTTAAGTCCAAAATCAAATCTAAAATATCAAACCGAGCAGAGACAAAATCTACGGATGTTTCGGCTGTAGAGACCTCTGAAGGCATGTGATAAGAGATCAACCCCAGATCCAGTAAATGCTCCATGGAGCGAAGACCTATCTGTGGCAACCCCTTGGCCAACAACTCTGCAACAGAGGTTTGACCATCCACAAAAATCAATAGACGACGCAAACAAATGTCCAATTGGGTCTGCTGGAACTGCTGCGGATCACGAATCAATAACAGGCCAAATTCTGTTTTGAATGGCACATCATTCATCGCCAATACCATCGTCAAACTCCCTCTGATCGTTTGATTTTAATACGGTTAATCGCCACATCTAACTTATCCAATTCATCGGTCAATGGCATTTGTTCTTGATATTTTGGCAGTTGATGGGCTTTGCTCTTTAGATTATCGGCAGCAGCATCAATCGCCAAATAAATATTGCGTAACCGAAGTTGCATCATTTCCAGCGCCCCAATCAGTGAATGTGGTGAAGTTGCCTGCAAGGATTCAGTCAGATCGCCTTTGGCAATACGTGCCGTAGCCGCCACAGCATCCTCAGGATCAGCACCCAATGCCTGTAGCAATCCACGCATCACCCAGACCAACCCAATCAGCAGTAACAATGTCATGCCCAAGGTGACCGCAAAGACAATCGCTTGTTGACGATTGGCCTGTGACTTGACCAGAATCGCTTGCTGATCAAACTGCTGCCGCACTTGCTGCTGCATCGCTACCACGAGATCATCCATGCCCGCAGATGTTGCGCGGTCAATACCACGTACAGCCTCATCAATATCTTTGATGATCGTATGCGTCATTGGCTGCCCCAAATACGGCTGCATTGCGGCGCGGTATTTTTGCCCCAATAGACGATGATCTTGGATCAACTGCTGGGCTTGCGCAGCCGTTTCAGGCATTTTCAAGGTATTTAACTGTTGTTGTAGGCGCTGCAAACCTTGTTGCATCTCTGCCTCACGCGCCTCAAACCCTGTCCAATATTTGCGCTGAAGCGTCAAATCATGACCACGCAACATGGTATTTTTCCACTCTTGCACCTGACGCTGAAAGCTCACCTGTGCTTGGCGCATTTCATCCATCACCAACGAGAGTTGTAACCCCTCCTGATAGGCTTGACCTGTTGTGCGTACTAAGTGGGTGGCTTGTAAACGGCTGGCAATCAATACCAGACTAATAATGGTCAAGCAGACCAGTCCAAATAACATCATTTTGCTACGAAATCGCATGGGAATTCCTTTCCAATGTTTCAAGTTTTGATGATTAGAATCGCGCTACACGACAACGTGCTTGCCAAGTTCAACCTGAACCTAGCGTTCATTCAGTAATTGAGCCAATCAATGGCCTATACGCGCGTTGTTGTGCTTATCGCGTTCTGTGAAGGACGGATCATAACGACTGATATGCATAAAATGATGGCAAAAATATGACAAAGATCAAAAAACTAGCCAAAAAGTATCGTTTTAAAAGATTATTTAAGGGGTCGGATATTTGCTCAGACATTATGGCCAACCACGCCATAATGCTGAGCTGATCAACAGTCGCTTATTTGGCGGCTTCAATTGATTTCAAAATTTCAGCACGGGCGGCTTCTGCGCCAGCCCAGCCTGTCAACTTGACCCATTTACCCGCTTCAAGCTCTTTATAGCGATTAAAGAAATGTTCAATCTGCTGAATCAACAATGCAGGCAGATCAGTATATTCTTTGACATCACGATAGAGCACTGACAACTTGTCATGTGGCACAGCGATCAGCTTGGTGTCGACCCCTGCATCGTCTTCCATGTTCAGCATGCCAACTGGACGGCAGCGAATCACTGAACCCACAGCAACAGGATAAGGAGTGACCACTAACACATCAAGCGGATCACCATCTTCTGACAACGTGTGCGGGATATAGCCATAGTTGGCTGGATAAAACATCGGTGTCGCCATAAAGCGATCAACAAACACCGCGCCAGAATCTTTGTCCACTTCATATTTGATTGGATCATGGTTGGCAGGGATTTCGATGATCACATAAATGTCATTTGGAACATCCTTGCCTGCTGGAATATCGTTGTAGCTCATAGTGCTTCACTCATGTTGATCAAAAAACCGAACAATTATACGGCGCAACGCTTTGGCCTGCCTAGCTAATCCGTGCTGCTGACACAAATAACAAAATCGGACACGCTAACCCCAAAAACCAAATCACTGAGCGAAAACTCGCCCAATTGGCCAAGTATGCAATCCCATACAAAACCCGCAACAGCACATAGGCAATCGCCAAATTATTAATCACCGCTTGTGGCACAATCATATACTGCGCCATCAACACTGCCGCCAAAAATACTGGCAGCGTCTCAAAACTATTGAGCTGCGCTGCATGCGCACGCGCCGCTAGTCCATTGGGCAGCTTGGCCAGCATCAGCCGTGGATTCTGGTTATCGCTCGGCTTAAATCCGCCAGCGATTTTTGCGATCAATGTAAAACTAAACGGCAACAAGCAGGCGACGAGCATACAGTAAATCGTGACACTGACCTGACTCATGTTAAAACCTCTAAGCGCAATAGATGGGCTTGGCCTGAGCTTACACGCTGTTGTGTCTGACTCAACCCACAATGTGTAGGCGGCTGTTTTAGCATTTTTAGGCGCTGATGCACAGTCAACATGGCAATTCAACCACGATACGAACGATCAATGCACTGCATATACCCCACCCACCCATGCGCTTAGCGCGTTTATTCGACCTCTACAAACAATCCCTCAAACAACACAGAGCTGAGATAACGCTCGCCTGAGTCGGGCAAGATCACCACAATCGTTTTACCTCGTGATGCTGGACGCTCAGCCACACGCGCTGCTGCAGCCAACGCCGCACCACAGGAAATCCCACACAAAATCCCCTCCTCAGTCATGGCTCGGCGCGCCCATGCCACCGCATCCGCGCTGGAGACCACTTGCACCTCATCGACCAGACTTAAATCCAAATTTTTGGGAATAAAATTTGCGCCAATGCCTTGAATCTTATGTGGTGCAGGTTGAATCGCTTGGCCTGCACGGAATTGGCTGATTAGTGGTGATTCAGCAGGTTCAACTGCGACACTATGCAACGACTGGCCTTTTGTCTGTTCAAAGTAGCGTGAAATCCCTGTAATCGTGCCACCCGTCCCGACCCCTGCCACCAAAATATCCACATGGCCTTGGGTCGCCTCCCAAATCTCAGGCGCAGTCGTATCATGATGAATCTGCGGATTGGCGGGATTTTCAAATTGCTGTGGCAAAAAATACTGATCAGGTGCGCTATCTTTAATCCGTTGTGCTTCATCAACTGTCCCCTTCATACCCAAGGCCGCATCGGTCAATACTAGATTTGCACCCAGCGCCTTGAGGACTTTACGTCGCTCCAAGCTCATACTGGCAGGCATGGTCAAGGTAATCGGATAGCCTTTTGCAGCCGCAACAAAAGCCAATGCAATGCCTGTATTGCCACTGGTTGGCTCAACAATCTGCATTCCCGCTGTCAACGCCCCCCGTTGCTCGGCATCCTTGATCAGGGCAGCACCAATCCGACACTTCACCGAAAATGCGGGATTACGACTTTCGATTTTAGCCAGCACCGTCACCCCTTGCGGCATGATGCGATTCAGGCGGACCAAAGGCGTATTGCCAATCGCCTCGGCATTGTTGTCATAGATTGCAATGCCACGATTGGCTGTCTGTTGAATGCTCATCATATGATCCTATTGGGTAAGACGCTCATGGTCTTCATCTTGCCTGAAAAAAACTGCCAAACTCAAGCACACACAAAAACACAACAGTTTGAAACACGGTCTTTTTAATCCGCTTCATATTATTTGTAGAAAAACACCTAACCTGCGATTGCCAGACAAAGTGTGACCCCCTTCACAAACAAAATGCGGTATACATCACAATCGTTTTGACCCGCTGTTTGATTTCATTTGACCCCGATGGAGGCATGTTATTTGCCGTCATCTATGGCTCGCTGGGAAGCACTCGATATGAAACTTGATATTATTGATGCCTTCGTGACTGGACAGGCATTTTCTGGCAATCCAGCCGCTGTGGTGCGGACTGCTCAGCCCCTAACCACTGAACTCATGCAACAGATTGCTGCGCAGCACAATTTATCCGAAACAGCCTTCATTTCACCGCTACTCAGTGGATCAATTGAGCAATGGCAGATTCGTTGGTTTAGTCCGCTGGCTGAGGTTGATCTGTGTGGACATGCCACGATGGCGGCGGCTTACGCGATCTTGAGCGATCACCCCACACTGGCACAGGTGCATTTTCACTCACTCAAGCATGGCAGATTATCTGTCGCGCGTCATGTAGATGGCCTGTGTATGGATTTTCCGATTCAAACCCAGCGGCGCGTTGATGAGCCCCCTACACTATTGACGGATGCAATTCCTACGGGTTATCGAGAGGTGTTTTTGGGCGTCGATTGGCTGGTGGTGTATGATGATCCACATCTGGTGATTAATGCACAGCCTGATTTGACGTTACTGCAACAGCTCCCCCATCGAGGCGTGATTTTGACCTCAGTAGGGGCGGGATCTTGTGATTTTATCAGTCGGTTTTTTGCACCCAAGCTCGGTATACCCGAAGACCCCGTGACGGGATCAGCACATTGTTCGCTTGCGCCATACTGGTGTGTTCGGTTGCAGCGCCAACAGGTCTATGCATGGCAAGCCTCAGCACGCGGCGGGCTGTTGACCGCAGAGGTAATACAAGGTCGCGTCAATCTGATCGGCCATTGTCGGCTGTATAGTCGCGGCTGGATTTATTTGGATAATGATCCATCCTAGACTCAGAAAAATCATGCCAAATCCGCTATGCTTAGCGCTTTAATCGCCTACGGAGCCTTCCCATGTCGGATGCAATGATCACTACGATTGGCATGAGTATCGGCATTCCGATTATTTTGGCATTCTTGTTTTTTATTATTTGGGATTTGGCCAAACAGTCTAAAGCAGGTCGTTTTGGCACGATCATGATGTTTTTGATTTTGGGCGGTGGTTTTTTTAGCTACCTGATCAAAGTATTTTTGGAATGGTATATTGGCCGAGGCATGTAATTGTGATGTCTTGATTGGTCTCACTGCTGCCATGGAAAACTCACGATGTCTGTTCAGCCTGCTGCCTCCCCTCATCCACCATCCAGCTTTGCTGATCAGCAATTTGTTGCTGAACTACGCCGACAAATGCTCAAATTTGCGATCATACAGCTCTCAGACGTGGCCGCTGCCGAGGACGCCGTTCAAGAAGCCTTACTGAGCGCGTTTAAAAATGCGCAATCCTTTGCAGGGCGCGCTGCATTTAAGACATGGGTATTTGCCATCCTCAAGAACAAAATCATTGACTATCTGAGGCAAAAGCAACGCACGACACCGATGTCGAGCCTGTTTAAAGATGAGGAAGCCGAGCAAGCTGGCCTAGAGCAGCTCTTGTTTGACCAACAAGGCCATTGGCAAAAATCTGAACGACCTGTCGCATGGAGTCAGCAAGAACAATCGGTGGATGATGCCAATTTTTGGCAGATCTTTGAACTATGCTTGACACACTTGCCCGCCAAACAGGCCCAAGTATTTATGATGCGCGAGTTTGTGGGGTTAGACACCCTTGAAATCTGTGCTGAACTCCTCTTGACGGTCGGTCATCTGAATGTGTTGCTCTATCGCGCCCGTCTTAAGCTCAGGGAATGCTTAGAGAACAAGTGGATATTGCAGGAGGATTGCCCATGTTAAGCTGCCATGAAGCCACCCAGCTCCTCTCCCAACGCCAAGATCGCCCTTTACACATCAGTGAAAACCTTGCCCTCACCTTACACACGAGCATGTGTAGCAGTTGTCGGCAGTTTGGTCGCCAGATGCAGGCATTACGCCGCCTCTCGCAACAATACACACAGCGCATTGACCCACCGAATACGCCCAAAATCACCTTAGACGCAGCAAGTGAGGATACCGACTTAGGCTCAGACCAGCCACCTCCCCAGTCCTAATCAGCGCCATCTCACAGGCTGAATGGCGACTTGGATTGCATCAAGGCCAAAATCCGCTATGCTGACCGCTTTGATTAATCGGATGATCCTTGCGCTATGGCACTCAAAGCCACCATTTATAAATGCGATCTGAATATCGCCGACATGGATCAACACTACTACGCCGAACATGCGCTGACTGTTGCACAACATCCATCTGAGACGGCTGAGCGACTGCTGGTGCGTTTGCTCAGTTTTGCACGCTTCGCACGTGATACCCCTGAGTTCACCAAAGACTTGTTTGAGACCGATCTGCCTGCACTTTGGTCACGCGATCTTACGGGCACAGTGACCTTGTGGATCGAACTTGGGCAACCCGATGAAAGCAAAATCCGCAAAGCCTGTAACCGTGTGGATCAAGTCGTGGTGGTCAGTTATGCAACTAGCACCGATATTTGGTGGAAGTCCCTCGACAGCAAAGTTGCACGAATGGATAACTTGACCGTGTTACAACTGCCTTGGCCGACCTTACAAACCCTTGCAGCCCAGATCAATCGTGGGATGCAAATGCAAGTCAATATTCAAGATGGCGATTGGAGTGTTGCACTAGATGGTGACCCCGTCGACTTGGACTGGATCACCCTCAAGCACAGTAAAATGGCCTCATAAGGTACTGGTCCAAGCTGGCAGCCAACTTAACGCCCAAATCTCCAGTTGTTTATCCAGTCCTGTCAGTACAGCAAGTCCCAGAACCAGCAACAGCCAACCCAGCATTTTTTTGATTTTGACGCTATTTTTGAGTGCTGTTGGGCTCAGCCTACGCAGCACTTTGGTGGATAGCAAGCCTGCGATGAGCAGCACCAAAGCTGTCCCAAAACCAAAACTCAGCATCACCAAAAAAGCCGTGCCCAACTGTTGACCGACCGAAGCCAATGCAATCGCAGCGCCAAGCGTAGGGCCTACACAAGGCAACCACACCAACCCCAGCAATAGCCCCAATGCAAACTGTCCAAGCCAGCCTTGCTGGTTTTGATCTGTCGGACTAAGGCGCTGTGTTAAGCCTGATAACCTGAGACTCAACCATTCACCCACACGATGGCTAATCAAGGTCAGCGCTGCCAATATCAACAGTACTGCCGCAAAATACCGAAAAAGCTCAGGATCTAATCCTGTGCTCACCAACACAAAACTCAGTAACGTACCTGCTATCGCAAACGATAGACTTAATCCTAGTGCCAGCGCATACGGGCCAAAGCGACTCTTACCAGCAGCAGCCCCCATGACAATCGGTACTAATGGCCACACACAAGGCGACAATACACTGAGGATACCCGCCAAAAATGCCAACGGAGTTGCAGCCAGCTCCAAACTCATGACCAGACCCCTCGTCGGTTAGCTTGCACCGAGCTTCTGCATCAGGCGCTTAAAAAATCCACCTTCTGGCTGTGCTTGAGGTGCTGAGGTATCGGCAGTTGGCACAATGCCATCTGTAGAGCCTTTTGGTACATTGTTCACTTGATTGACTTGATTCAACTGATTAAAAATCACTGACGCACGCGTTTCGGCTACCGAAAACCACAGTTGCTCTTGGCCTTGATACAGTGCAAAAGTGGACTGGCGTGGGGCTTTAAAATAACGCACCCACTTCTTTTGATCATCAAAATCAACCTTGAGTACCGTAATGCCACTCGCAGGATATTGCCGTTGATAAGAGTCCAGTACCAACGTCTGGCTTTTACAGGTCGAACACCATGCAGCATTGACATCAATCAGAACGGGCTTATGAGCTGCCTGTAGTGCCTTAAAACGTGCCTCACTAAATGGCTCGAAAGTGAGGGCATGCACGGTAAAAGCCGAACTGCTGAGTAACGCAACGAACGCTACTTTTGACATTACTGTTGTTGATTTAGAGATCCCACTCATTTGTGCATCCTCGTACAGGTGAATCGCAATAATTGAACGCCCATCACACTAAAGCTGGATGGATCAGCTATTAGACTGCCTAGATATTGCAGTTGTTACAAGCAAGTCTAATTTTTTATTTTTGAATAAAAAAACCACCCAAAGGTGGTCTATCCAGTTGATCTGGTAAAGGTGGTCTATCCAGTTGATCTGGTGATGACGATCAACTCGTTGATAACGGCTCTATAGATGTGACTGTCTGTGGCGTCAGTAGATCTTGGATATATTGTAGTAGTGGCGCATCACACTGTGATAAATCACAATGCACCTGCATAAAATCCAGAAACGGTCGAGCTCGCTGATCTGAATGGATACTACACATATAGCCTTCAGCACTGCTGGTTAATAATACATCTGGACGGTACGCCTGCACCAAATCAGCATGACAATAATGACTTCTGACAAATAATACCTCGGTATAAAGATCTGCCAACGGCGGCAACAATGCCTCCAAAAAAGAATCAGCAAAGATCAATAAACGCTGTTGAGTCAATGCCTCTGGATGACGCCATAGCAATACTTTGCCAAACATGCCTTGACAGTGACTGGAATACCGTTCGATTTTCGCGCGATCTTTTTTATTTGAAGCAAATACCCATGCATCTTCTTGACGCTTGGGTGTGAGTAATCGACCTAAGTCGCCAGACCAATCTGATTTACAGGCAATCCGAGCGCGCCATTTTTCAATAACCTCATGGAGGTTGGGGTGTTTTAATGCTTCCAAAATTGCCCGTAATCCAACCAAAGCACCAAATGCATTCCAATGAAAATCAGTCAGATGATACACCCGTTGCTGATGACTTGCCGCAATCATGTCTTGTAGCGGATACACAAAAGGCTCGCGCTGTTGTGCTTGATAAACTTCAGCAATACGGATCACATCATCGCCCACAAACTGCCTCATATAGACACTTTGTTTATCTGGCGCCACCATGTGAATATAAGCCCCACCTAATGCCCGCATTAACTGCTGACGCTGTCGGAGGTTTTCAGAAAATACGCCTAACATTTCCTGAGAAATCTGTCTCTCACCAGCAACATACTCTTCGATCCAACGCCGTGGTGTGGCCAAAAACAACTCGCCACTCGCACCCTCCATCACCCGATTGTGAATCGAAGACTGACATATTTTTTGATAAATGGAATCCATTGCCTTTCCCAATCCTTTGCGAAAATCCAAATCTAATCGCCTGCAATGTGCGCACAAAACATTGCATGCAATCAAAACGAGCGTTAAATGACACGCTAACAGTCTCATAATACTAAGCTGGTTTTAATTAGAATACTGCTATACATGTCAGACACA
>JAYXXU010000131.1:0-25901 GCA_036019135.1 Pseudomonadota bacterium
CGGACATGCCCGTCACCAACGCTTACACGGAGTCCATCAACCGACTGGCCAAGGACAAGAACCGTGAAGGGCGCGGTTACTCCTTCGAGGTGATGCGGGCACGAATGCTCTACACCACGAAGCACAAGAAGAAGGCACCGACTGCGAAGGTCTCTCCTTTCTACAAGAAAACCATCGGTTACGGACTGCCGGACTTCGCAGAGGAACTCAACTACGGAGTCGATCTATCAACCATCTGAGGGTGGTATCAGATTGATGGGGTGAAGGTGCCCCATCAACCATTAAATCCGTATACCCGTTTTTTGATGGGCATGGTCATGTACCATCTTGCGCCTAGAGGCAAGATGCTTGTCTCTGTGATCTATGCAGGTTTGTTTTTTGCGCAAACTGCATACACGTCTTACAGCATGGCCGGAACAACAGGTGAAGTGTTCGGAAATACCGTGTATTACGAGTTTCATCTGTCCCGACAGATTGCAACTGCACTCGGGCTGATTTTAGGAATTTGGCTGTCACGCCCTGAGCAAAACACAGCCAACGAAGCGGGATGAGCAATCAGACCTCCCCGCCGTTCTCCAGACGGCAGGGCTTGGTCATTCGATCTTCAATACAGCGCATACCGCCCAGTCAACCGACAGTGCCGCGCAATCGCCACTACACTGTCACCCTGCTATCCCTCAATTTGCTCGTTGGCTGCCATTAAGCATGCTTTAATCGCCACGTCTTGTATCTCTGGTAAGTCATCAGGGGACTCGATCACGACAAGTGGCTGCTCCAGTATGTCCACAATCGTCAGCGCAAGATCGACGGTCTGCATGACCACATCGAGCTGCTCCACAGACAAATCTTCCCATTCCGTGTCCTGATCAATCAGGCATTCCAGTGTTTGCACGCCAGTCATATAGCGGTCACACAGTCGATTCAAGGATTGATCAATTTCCGCAACCAACGCTGATAACTGATCCACGAATTTACAGCCCCTGTTGAGGCCGTTAATCGCCATATTCAGGGTTTGCTCAAATTGGATTGAATCAGACGCCGATGACGGCGCTGTTTTGCTGCGCAATACCAAATCCAACGAATGGATGACGCGCCTCGTGTCGCTGTCTAATGTCAGTCGCTCTGCGATGGCATCCTCATCAAGTTCGATGCAATCGACTTCCTCAGACTGTGTACGACCAAGGCGGGCTGTCTTTCCAAATAATGCCAAGGTGATCAGCGTGGTGATATGGGGTTGGCGTACAACTGCAAGATAATCGGTTGCCTGTTGCGCCAGTCCTTCAAAGGTGGTGAGGTCTTGCCGACTCAATGGTCGTTGGGAATATAAACCGTGCCAACGGCTTACTCCCTTGACCTTACCCATCACGGCGGCCAGCAGCCCTAGCTGTTGGACAGAGCGTAGTTGCGTTTTTCTCAGTAACGCCAATGTGTCCAGTAAATGAGCATGTCTTTCGGTGTGTAAAGCTCTGACCTGCCGGTAATCCGTATCGGCATGCCGCAAGCGTACATCTGCATCGCTGATCACATCTGTCACCGATGCCATGCGTACAGCAGTGTGTAGGTGCGTCGTGACATCATAAATCATCATGGGTATGGGCATATGCGTTCTCCATTCGTACTGCGACAAACACGGTGATGATCAAAACGCTCGGGCGATGGCTGTATTCAGGGATGTGCCCATGTGTTTGGATCGTGGTCTTGACGGGATGTTTCAGTGTGCTGGACGGGTCAATCAGGGAGGTTACATAGATCAAATAAAAACATGATTCAAAATAAATTCAGATACATATTACTTAAGTGATCAAACCTCTTGATCAGATATTGCCTGCTGTCCTGATGCCGATTTTGGCATTGGGGCAGTGGGCTTTTTATTTTCTAAATGAATGTGGAGCTATCTCATGCAATGTCCCTCATGTGGTTCATATCGCATACACGTCAACAACTATGGTCGTCGGGTCGGTAGTGCCGTGGGTGGTGCTGCGGGCCTTGCCGGTGGTGTCGCCGGTCGTGGTGCAGGTGCAAAGATCGGTGCAAGTCTCGGAATGGTGGGTGGGCCGGTTGGCGTGGTGTTGGGTGGTTTATCCGGTGCAATACTCGGAGGGTTAGTGGGTGGTGTGGTCGGTAGTCGTGCCGGTGAAGAGTTGGGCGGTCGGGTCGATGACAGTGTTCTCAGTAACTGTGAATGCCTCAACTGCGATTATCGGTTTCAGGCGCGGTCATAACGGCGGCGTGTCCTCCAGTATTTGCCGTTCATTTCACCATGAGCGCCTCTCATGAATAAGGCCGTTGCGTTGTGAATAACGCGATGGTTGCTGCTTTTTTATACACTTTTGTTTGTTTGACCTCAACCGTTTTTTATCCCATTTCTTGGAGCTTTATCATGGCACATTTAATCGACAGCATGGCCTACGTGGGCGACACCCCTTGGCATGGATTGGGCAATCGCCTGACCGAAAAACAATCCATCGACGTCTGGGCGCACGAGGCTGGTATGGATTGGAAGATCAACGAAACCCCTGTGCGTTTCTCAGCCCAACACTGGTCGGGTGGGGAGATGCTAAATAGCTTTGCCGATCAGAAAGTCCTGTATCGCTCAGATACCTTGGATGCACTATCTGTAGTCAGTAAGAGTTACAAGGTGGTGCAGCCAATGGACATCTTGGAGTTTTACCGCGATCTGACTGAGCAATCTGGCTTTGAGCTGGAAACTGCTGGGGTGTTGAAAGGCGGTCGTAAGCTGTGGGCACTAGCACGTACTGGACAGTCCCTGTTGCTGAAAGGCAAGGATGTCACCAATGGCTACGTGTTACTGGCAACCGCCTGTGACGGTACACTCGCCACCACTGCCCAACTGACCAGTGTTCGTGTGGTCTGCAACAACACCCTTGCTGTGGCACTCGGACAGGGCAGTGGGGCAGTGAAAGTCCCGCACAGCACCACCTTTGACCCGATTGCGGTGAAGCAGCAACTCGGCTTATCCGTGTCTGATTGGGAGCTATTTAAATCGCAACTCACTGCCCTGAGTGGGCGCAAGGTCAAAGACAGTGAGACCCACAAATATCTGGTACAGGTGTTTAGTGATCCGTATGCCAGCAAAGACGCTCCACCGATCAACGAACGTGCCATGAATCGCGCCCTAGAGCTGTTTCAAGGGCATGGTCGTGGTTCCCGTCTAGCCTCGTCACAAGGCACAGCATTTGGCCTGCTGAATGCTGTGACAGAGTTTGTCGATCACGAACGCCGCGCTCGCAGTACCGACCACCGTCTCGACTCAGCATGGTTTGGGCAGGGTGCTGCACTGAAGCAGAAAGCGATGCAGACTGCGTTGGCGTTGTTGGATTGAGTAGCACAGGCATTCCCACAGTCCATGCTTTACAGCGTTGTGTGAACAGCCTAAGCAATTGAATGTCCAGTACACGCCAACCTAACCAGCCTGATCCACCACCACCATTCCCCTAATCCCGCCCAGCATCTGCTGGGTTTTTTTATGCCTGCAATTTGACCTGAGTCACCAGACACGATTGCAGCAAGGAGTTTCCGATGTCTGATTCAAACACGATTGCCCCAAAAACCCCTGAACCTAATCAACCGCCTGCCTTTCAGTTACCGCTCACTGTGGCGTTTATTTGGGGTGCGTTTCTGCTCGATGGGGTGATTACCGCGACTGTCCCGAATATGCCAACTGACCATAGCGTGTTGTCAGTTTGGCAAGGTGGGCTAGATGAATTGATCAACTTCAACACCGAGGTGCTCGACTACCTGCAACAGCAACTCAGTCTGTACACAGCACATCCCTTGATGCCGACTGTACAAGCCTACTGGCAACGCCAGCCGTTACCTGTCCCCAACGTATTTGAGTATCTGGTGGTGAATGCCTTGGGTGAGTACATCGGCAAATACATCCTGCGTAAGCAGGGTCGTCTACCCACTCAAATCCAGTGTCAGCGGCAAATCGAGCTGTATTTGATCCATTTCTTTCCCTGATTCTTTCCATGATTGTACCGAGGTTTACCCTTATGAATACCGCATGCCAGACCGCAGCCACAAGCTGCTCAATCCCGTTAGTTGATGGGCTATTGTCCGAGCCAACCAACCCCGTATACCTTCCCACACTCGTTGCCCTGTCGTGGGGTGCATTCCTGCTCGATGGATTGCTGGAAAGCCATATTGCCCCGTATACCCGCCGTGCAGAGGTCATGTCACATTGGTCACAGCCGTTTGACCAATTGATTGAAAACAACAACCAAGTGCTGTGGGTCTTGGCCGAACGGGTCAAACCCTACTGGCAACACCCGCTGATGCTCAAGCCTGCGTTGTTTGAGTCATTGGTGGTGAATGGCATTGGTGACTACATCGCCCGTTACCTGATCGAGTATGACGGGGTGTATCCACCACCAGCGGCATATTGCGCCCAGATCGACATGTACCTTGGTCTGTTCTTCCCAGACTTTAAAGCACCCAGCGCACAGTCGTATGTGGTGGCGCAGCAGCACAGCCAACTTACTGATTCAGCACAAGGAGTCCACTCATGAATGCTGTTGTTCCCAATTCCGCCAGTTCTACCAGCAGCCCCCACCTGCATCCGCCCAGTGGCCGTCCCATCCGTCTAGCTTCAACCAAACACCTCAGCCGTGACGAATGGCTACAGCTGCGCAAGCAGGGCATTGGCAGTAGTGATGCCGCTGCCGCAGTCGGTTTAAACCCGTATCAGTCGATGCTGGAGTTATGGCTTGTCAAGACAGGGCGTGATCAAGACCTACCCAAGCCTGACTTTGAGGATGACAGTTCACCGCTGTACTGGGGCAACATCCTTGAGCCGATTGTGGCACAGCACTATAGCCAACGTACCGGCCACAAGGTCAGACGGGTAAATGCCGTGCTGCAACACCCCGATCCGCAATGGCCGTGGATGTTGGCAAATTTGGATTATCGGGTCAGTGGCTGTTCTGAAGTGAGTCTGCTGGAATGTAAAACCGCAGGCGAGTACGGCGCACGACTATGGCGCAACGGTGTGCCGGAATACGTGCAGCTTCAGGTGCAGCACCAACTGGCTGTGACAGGGGAGCAAGCCGCTGACGTTTGTGTGTTGATCTGTGGGCAGCAAATACAGATTCACCGCATCGAGCGTGATGATGAATTGATTGCCCGTCTGATTGAGCTAGAGCAGCAGTTCTGGCACTACGTTGAAACCGACACGCCACCACCGGCAGATGGCTCAGCATCAGCCCAAGCAGCATTACGCGCCCTGTATCCGCAGGATGCTGGAACCGTCTTAGACCTCAGTACCGACCCCGACCTCAACCAAACCTTTGACCAGTACCTTGATCTGCGGCAACAGATCGAACAGGCCGAGCAGCAGGAAGAATACCTGAAGCAACAACTTCAGCAGCGTATGGGCGATGCCAGTCAAGCCGTGTTTGCTAAAGGTTCAGTGTCGTGGAAACGCAGTAAGGACAGTCTGAGTCTGGACAGTAAACGCCTACTCAAAGACCAACCGCATCTGTTGCAACAGTATCCGTTGCATAAAGCGGGCAGTCGGCGATTCTTGGTGCAGGTCAATTCCTAACCCAACTCCCAGCCAAATCCGTCAGCCATGCAGTCAGCACTGCGCGTGGAAAACGGAATTTAAAGTACGTTAAGCCCAAGCATCGAAACATCCAATGTCCCACAACCCAACGCCAGTCTGAATCTCAGGCTGGCGTTTTTTATTGGCTGTTTTACAGCGTCACAGCAACTTCCCACAAACCCAGTAATCTCCAAGGAGCAACCCCATGATCAAAGGTCTTGCCATTACCCCGCCAATCCTCGGACGCATCAGCATTGGCCGTGTGGTGGAAAAGAACGGTAAACGTCTACCGGAGAAAGACGACCAATTCACCATCACCACGCAGATCCAGCACAAAGATGGCTGGCTCCTGCATCCACTGGATGAGTATTTACGGCAACAGCCCAACAGCAACCCGAATGGCAAGCTACGCAATATCCCTGTCCGCATGCTGTTTGACGACCCTGAGCTCAACCTACGTGCCGAATACAGCCTGTTTGACCGCACAACCGGACGACCCATCTGTGTCGGTAATGGGGAACGCTGCCAACGCCGCACCGCAGAGGGCATGCAGCAACTGCCGTGTCCATCACCGAGTCTGTGTGAGTTCGCGGGGCAAGGGCAGTGCAAGCCGTATGGTCGGCTGACAGTACGGATTGATATTGATCCACAGCAGTCTGATCAGGGAAATGCAACCCATCCCACCACAGCACCGCTAGAACAGGATGAGTTGGGCGTGTTTGTGTTTCGCACCACCGGCTTTAACAGCATCCGTACCTTGTCAGCCCGTCTACGTTACCTGCAAGCCTATTCTGGTGGCTTGCTGTCCTGCCTGCCGCTGCAACTCAAGCTTAGGGGCAAAAGCACCACCCAGAGTCACCGCACCCCGATCTTCTACGTAGATCTGTGTGTCCGTGATGGCCTCAGCATGCCACAGGCCATGCAAGTGGCACGTTGGCACTTTGACGAGCGTCACGCATCAGGACTACAGCAAAGCCGTCTGGAGGAAGCCGCCAGAGATGGATTTAGCAATGCGGTGTTTGAAACCAGCTTGGAGGAAATGCCCGAGGTACTCGAAGAGTTTTTTAGTCAGCCTGATCTGCCAGAGCCACTCGACCCGTCCGGTATGCCAGACATGCCGGACTTATCAGACCTGCGCGAACAACTGTTTGATGCACAGGCGGATTGGTACAACGCCTGTGTCCAGCCACAACAGTCTGAACCGCACATCAATCAACAGCAGTCACAACCCACTGCCAACAGCAGTCTTAAGACCAAGCTGAATCGGCAACTGCAACAGTCCAGCCGTAACCAAGCTGCCCAGCCACAGAGTCAGTCTCAACCACGTACACAACCCCAAACCCGTCAACCATCCCATCCCTCACCGGAGAAACGCTCATGAGTGCCCGTTTTAAGTTAGGACAAATCCTGTCCACCACTGCCGCCAAACAAACCCTTGCCAATGCACAAATCGACCCACGCCATTTAATCATGCGTCACCGTCAAGGCGACTGGGGCGATGTCTGTGAAGAGGATGCCGAGTTAAACAACGATGCTGTGAAATACGGCGGACGCCTGTTGTCCTCGTATTTGATTGGCGATGAAAAGCTTTGGATTATTACTGAGGCTGATCGCAGTGCCACGACGCTGTTGATGGCGGATGAGTATTAAGACAAGTCGTTCAAGCGAGTCAATATCCTGCTTTACAGCAGGATATTTTTTTTGTTTAAAATTGACCCGTTGCAAAGGTTCTGGATTTTTTTGGACGAATCCGTAGGTGTTGATCTGGTTTGTTTGGCTCAGCCAAGTAGCTCACTGCCTGCACCGCATTCTGCACCGCCACTGGATCGTCACGATGAATCATCCCAATCCCCAATCGGCCAAGACGAGCGTATCGCGCCTTAACGTCAGTTGTATTGCAGTTATAAAAAATCCCACCCTCACCCACGATCTGCTTCCACATCAGACCAATTTCATTGGCGATAAACCAATCCTGTTGGTGCTGGTAGCCCGCATAAAAGCATGCCAGATGAATGTGGTAGCCCTTGTCTGCGCCCTGCTCCAAACACCACGCATACCCCTTGAGATTGGCAAATACCCCCTCACCAGCCGATTTCTTGAACAGTAACGTATTGAGGTGCGCATAGACCTGATCAATCGACACTAGGTTCGCTGACCCTCCGAAATAACCCAAATCCACCCGAATCAACAACACCCGAGCATAGTGCGTTAAGACACTCATTACGTACTGCTGTAAGTGCTGCTGTCGCTGCTTAGTTTCATACAACCGATCACTGGCCTTTCGAGCTAACCACTGCCGATTTGTCTGCTGATGCACGTAACAACCAAACTGCTGAATCCCAGCAACAGATAGTTGAGGTAGCACGGACTGACCTAACCAACCGATCTGTACACATGCTTGCCAGAACTGTTGTAACAACGGACTGTATGAATGGGCTGGATTGTACTGAGCCAAGCACCACGTTAATGGCTGGTGTAGCAAAGCAGCATCATGTTCAGATATGGCAGGGCTATTCAGCAGGCTAAGCATGAGCTGCTCAATCCAAATAGACATCTGCGCCTGTGACATGGAGGGAAAGATCGTATTGGTTTGCATGACTGTTGCCTATGGTTGGTATTCACCCATAAGCAGGTGGTGATCTGTAAAAAATATCTGCACTGTGCATATCGAAAGCTATGCCGACTGGGATAGTGAGTTACATGAATAATTAATTGAATAATTAATTAAATTATTTACCTGATTTCCGTGACTTGGCTTTTTTTTGGATTCCCAAGGGTGGCTTAGTGTTGTTTGTGCCAATATGGATAACGATATCCGAGTCGTTCGGTATTTATAAAAAATAAACTTATCTGAGAGTTTGATCTTGATGAAATAAAAATATGTGCTAGCATTATTGTTGTAAGCCAACCTTATAAGCACTTGTCCTACCGAGTGCGATGGCACGTGACAGAAGCTGTATGGGGTCAACTTAGGGTCACCACTGACCTGTAGCCAACCATATGCCTCACCATGCCAACTTTTGAGCAAAAATGTAGGCTACACTAGGCTTAAGGGTAGATTAGGAGGATCGTCCACTAAAAATACTACGGTAATAACTACTGTGTTTTCACAAAAAACACTCAAAAACACCTATATTCCTCCCCGAAAGTGGTTGTAAAACGTGTCAGTTCTGCTACCGTTGCCAGACCTTTTCTGGTGGCTGGAGAGTAGTCATGAGCATCACTGGTTTATCAAGATCACCCCTCACTCGTGGTTTGCAACACATACCGCAGTGGCCTCAGGAGCTGTCATCATTTAATGAACGTGATATTAAATGGTGTTATAATTTTTTTATGGAGCAAGCGCCCCATATTAGCGTTTATGAAAAAGAAAACTCTTTATCAAATCATTTTAAATATAGTATTTCAACCGGTCTCATAATTAATATAAATGGCCTTAATCAGCCATTTAATTACAATATGGTTATTGGGTTAAAACAGGGCAACGTAGTTGATGTTTCTTGGATTGATAGAAAAGATGGGCGATTATTAAACTGGCTGATGTCCTGTGGACTATACCATTTAACGGCTAACCCAGCATCTATACAAATTGGCTATTGTGGATTGGCTAGTGTTTACCCTTATCCGTTCTCGTCACCTGTTCCAGCCATATCCGTCGAGCAGCAGTATGGCCTTATTATTGAGTATATTGATTCGCTTAGATTTAGCTCCACAGATGCAATTCATAAACAATCATGGCTGAACGTCCTCAAAGACTTTTGGCTCAAGGTCAGAACTTCAGCGTCGGATATTAAGTGGCTCGACCAAGACAACGAAGAGCAGTTGCTATGGGCTTGGCACTACCTGCGTGACCATTTAAGGCTGCCACCGTCGATACCATTGCCCGTCAACAGCAAAGAGTATTACAACGCAATTTTAGCTTCGCTCGACGCGATGACAATCCTTGATGCATTCGGTCAACCAAATGCTGAAAAGCAAGTTTTTATCGCAAGGTTTAAGAAGGCTTGGTCGCAAAAAAAGTTCCGTGCGGCGGGTAAAGCGAAGAAGCCTTACCACTTGCCACTTACGGTCAAGGCGAAGGCATCTTTGGAAAAGCTAGCTCTGGTGAAAGGCTGCTCAGAGAGTGACATTTTGGAGGAATTGATCAATCGCGAATATGTGGCAATCCTCTTAGACGCTCAGGGAAATCAGAAGTACTGAATACTTCCATCGAAGTATTGGTTTTTGTGTTGCGTTGAGTCAGCCTAAAAACACTGCATCACCTTACTCTGGATTGGTACAGGCTTATCTTTGATACCGACCCAGAGTAAGGCGTTTTGTTGCAAGGCTTGTTGGTACGCCCAGTGTGCGATGTGCTTGGAAGTGTCAGCTGTGCCGTTAAAGCCAAGGTGATTGAGGTGGCCGTGGATTTCAATCCCTTCTCGGCTGTTGCGGTCGAGCCAGCCTGTCAGGTGACGTTCAGCCGCCAGTAGGTCGCTTTTGTCGTTGTTGCATTTGCTGTGGGCAACCACGAAGTTCAGGGCGGTATCGCGTGGATAGCGTGACCACGGGATGAAGCGGTCTACCGCACTGCCCCACTTTTTTAGTGTGCCGTGGCAGAAGAAGCAGCGGTGGTTCTGCATGGGCTTGAGGATTTTTTCGACTTGGGCAAGCGTGGCATGTGGTGTGCCAAACAGGAAGGAGTCAAGGTCGTGTTGGTCACCCAGTATGGGTTGGTTGGCAGCAACCTTTTGGATGAAGGTGATCCATTTTTGCCGTACCAGTTGTTGGATGATGCTTTGGAATTGGCGCAGGCAGTACATGACACCACTGTGCAGGACGAGGTGGTGACCTTGGTTGTTTGGAGATTTCTGGAGTTGTGGCTGGTAGAGAAATGGTAGGGGTTGGCCGTTGATGTTTTGTAGGTATTGAATCGGCATTTTTTTCAGGGTGTCACCGACTTGTCGGACGATGCTTACCCAGTTTTGGTGGGTTCTGGCTTGGGCGAGGCTGTGACAACCTGCTTGCCTTAGGCTAAGCACGCTGTTGATGATGGCGGCTTGTTTGCTGGTGTTTTGCCAGAAGATGCCGTTATGGTCTGGTTGGGCTGTCCAGTACGGTAGGGTTTGTTGCCAGTACAGTTCAATGGTCTTTTCGGCTAGTAGGCGAATGGGGATGGCAAGTGGTTGGCCGTTGTCTTGGCCGATTTCGACACTAAGTTCGGTGATGGCCAGCAGTAGGGCAAATTTATAGGTGGAGGTGAAACTGGCGTCGGTCAGCAGTTGCTGGATACGTTGAAGGAATTGTAGTTGTTGGTCGGCGTTTGGAATGGCATATAGGGTTGTGGCTGTTGCGGTGGTGGTCACTGGCGCAATGACAGGGGTGATCATGGCTTGCTCCAGTAGTCGGCTTTGGCAGAGATAATCCAACGGACGCCACCGCGTGGGTCGGCAAGGTCGCCGTGATAGCGGGGAATCAGGTGAATGTGCAGGTGCGGGACGGTCTGCCCTGCTGCTGCGCCATCGTTGATACCGATATTCCAGCCGTCGGGTGAGTATTGGTCACTGAGTTGTTGTTTTGCCCAGTCCAGTAGTGCCAGTAGGTTTTCACGCTCGATGCTGTCGAGTTCAAAGAAGGAGCCGATATGCCGGTGTGGGATGATCAAGCTATGCCCTGCTGAGATCGGGTAGCCGTCCCGAATCACCACGCCGCTGCTGTTGCGGTGCAGGATGCGTTCGGGTAGTAGCGTGCAGAATGGGCAGGACTTTGAGTTAGTCATCTTGGGTTCCGATTTGTCCGAGTCCGCGTGTGCAGTCCAATTCGAGACGCAGTGCGTCGTTAATTGGCAAGACCGAGTAAAAAACCTAACTCATCCTAGCAGACTGCTCTATGAACTGATGACTCAACACATACTGAAAAATCTCATCGACATATGGTTGTCGCTGATCAAATGGAAATGCTTGAGCGCTCAATAGCTTGGAAGTATAGATTTGACCAAGAATCAAATTCTTGACCGCAGCTTTACCGCTCTCCTGCTCTTTCCAGTCTTGCAATTTAGCTACTGTATCCTTGATCTGTGCCAGTAGCTCCACGGCAAACTGCTTGAGCGCGTCTCGATCAGCCTTACTCAGTTTTGGCTGATCAAGCTTATCAAACAGCGCCAGTTCATAGTCACTGTTTAAGCCTTCCCTGACATAACGCATCTCTTCCTCAGAAAGCGCACTATGCACTCTCACTAACTCCTCAAAAATCTTTTGGATTTCAACATCAGATCGGTTTTTATTGAGCCGCTCTAGGATTTTTTCATACTGCTCCATAAACGCATAACGCTTGTCATTTTGAGCCAGCAGACGTTGTAGCGCCTGCTCAATCCGATCTTGTAAGGCCAGCATGACCGATTGTTTATACTGGGTTTTGGCAAACTCTTGCTGAAGTCGCACAAAATCAATCTGGGTTAGGTCGTACTCTTTCAACGCTTCAGCCGCTGGTTTGGCCTCAACAGACAGATGCTTATTCACCAAGTTTTGAATACTTTGTAGCTCGGCAAAAACACTGTCGGTCGGCTCTTTGCTGGCAAATTGTCGATAGACCGCTCGCAAAGCATCCAAGTACGGTTTAGATGGAATCACGTCCGTACTGGGCAGCAGGTTATTATAACGCTGCTCAAGGTCGCGATAACGTGCCATAAACTCGGCACGGGTTTGCTTGCTACCGGACAGCGCGTTCTGGCAATCGTATAACACTTGCGCTCTTTGTTCTGCTGGTGCGGCAACCAGCGCAGCAATGTCTGCCCCTTGCTGCTGAGCATAGGTCAACATATCGGTCAAGGCTGCTTGGTATTCTTGAAACGGAATCTCTGGGTCAAGCAAAGGATCAACTGCTTTCTGGGTCGGGCTGGTTTGACCCACAGCAAACACCGATAGTGCTTTACGCAGGCTATCGAGCATGCCGTTATAGTCCACAATGAGGCCATTTTTTTTGCCGCCCGTGACTCGGTTTGCCCTTGCAATCGCTTGCATCAGGGTGTGTCCCTGCATTGGCTTGTCCAAATACAAGGTAGCCAGCGACTTAACGTCAAAGCCCGTCAGCCACATGGCGCAGACGATCACAAAGCGTAGCGGATCTTTGGCATTTTTAAATTTTTGATCCAACTTATCCAATTGCATTTTTTCACGGTGCGGCTGGATGTCGAGTGGCTGTCCACGGTGATCGACCTGCTGTTTCAGGTCAGCAATTTCGTTTTGCTCTCCGCTAATCACCACCGCAAACTCGGTGGCTTTCAGCCATGCCAGATGCTCAGCCTGTTCAACCAGATAGGGATCATTGATCGGCATGCCGTCTTGCTCTTGCGCCAGTTTCGCCTCTTTCGCAGCGATTAGTGCTTGCCATTTCTCTGTGATCAGTTGGTACATTTTTAGACAGGTCGGGCGGTCGAGACACACCAACATGGCTTTGCTGTTGTTGCCATCTACGGCTTTCCAACGGCTTGGATAATGCTGGACGATGTCAGCGGCAACTTCGGCTAAACGCTTGGGTGCGGTGAGTATTTGATAGTCCGACTGCGCAGCGCGAACCAGCTTTTCAATGGTTTCTTCGAATTTACCGTTTTGACGTGCGCGTTCAATCCGATCAGCAATACTCTGATTCAGCTGATCATCTGCATTCAGTTTTAACAACGCGCCGTGGTTTTCATACACCAGTGGCACAGTGGCTTTGTCGGCGACGGCACGCTGAAAGTTGTAGATCGACACATAGTCGCCAAACCACTCTTGGGTCTTTTGGTCTTCAGGCGAGTCCATCAGCGGCGTACCCGTAAAGCCTAAAAACTTAGCATTGGGCAAAGCTGCCCGCATGTTATTTGCCAAATCCCCATACTGGCTACGGTGTGCTTCATCTGAGATGACGATGATGTTGTCACGCTCTGAGTAAGGTTCTTTGACCAGCTGATTGTACTTATGCACCATGGTAAACAGATAAGACTGATTGCCACTGACTAGCTTTTGCTTAAGCTGTTTACCCGACACGATACGGTCTGAGTCAGTATTTGCCTTGCCACAGTTGACATAGGTTTCACTGATCTGATCATCCAATTCGGTTCGATCTGTGACCAAGATAAAGCTGTAAGCACCACCCATTTTGCGTTGGATTTTTTCGGTTAAGAACACCATCGAGTACGACTTGCCAGAGCCTTGGGTATGCCAAAACACGCCAAGCCTGCCCGCTTTGACTTCGGCCTGTACGGTTGGGTCAGTGCTATTCAGGCGATCAATTACCCGATTCACACCGAGATATTGATGGTTACGGGCGACGATTTTATGGATACCACCCGTGACTGGCCGCTCAAACAAGATAAAGTTTTCGATTATGTCGAGTAAGGTTTTCGGTTGCATCAAGCCTGCCAACAAGCGCGGCTGTTGGTTTTCATGTTCTGGTGGCTCTGGGTCGTTTTCATCATTACGCTTCCACTGCTTGAATTGATCCAGCGGCGCGGTGATTGAGCCGTAGCTGGCTTCCAGCATGTTGGAAATGATTACTAGAGCATTGTAATCAAACAGATGAGGAATCTTGTCTTTGTAGTCGCTCAGGTTGCCTTTATAAGCATAGTCTTTGCTGACGTGGGTATTTTTAAATTCAAAGAACACCAGCGGTAACCCATTGATAAACGCCAACAGGTCAGGGCGTTTGCGTTCATTGATGGGATTAGCGACCCACAGTTCATCGACGATGTGGAAGGTGTTGTTTTCAATGCAGTTAAAATCAATCACTCGGACGGAATAGTCTTGGGTTTTGCCTTGTGCATTGGTGCCGCTGAGTCCTCGAATCGGTTCTCTGAGAAAGTCGTTATAGCGACGTTCGTTTTCTTTGATCAGATCGACGTTGAGACCACGCTGTTGAATACGGGCAATCGCGTCTTCAATGACGCTGTCGGGTACGTCTGGGTTAATTCGCTTGAGGGCTGGACGAAGGTCATTGACCAGTATTACGTCATGCTGGGTTCTGCGGCCAAGTGTACTCACACCATTTTTAAATTCGTTATCAAACGCATGGGTGTATTGCCATCCCATGTTGATCAGTTGGGAAATAGCGGGTTGTTGTACCATTGCGTCTTCTGTGTAATCCGCACGTGCCATCGTCTTTGATCGTCCTGCATTTGGTTAAATACTGATTTTGCCTGCTGACTTTCACAAGTAAGCCTAGCACAACGCGGCAAGCTGTGGCGGCGGGTCGGCTGATAACGTGTTAAGAAAAGTGCCATTTGCTTAACACGTCCACCAACACATGTTAAGAAAAGTGCTGTTTTCTTAACATGTACGTTTTTCAATCAATCTTGTTTCGTGGCGTTTGACCAACGGCCAACAACAGTTCGAACAAGTCATCATTCAGGTAAAAATTGTCTTTGCTGATTTTGTGTTTTGACAACAATCCCAGCGCAACAATTTCTTCCAAGTAGCGCGAGGCGGTTTGACGACTGACCTTTAACTCACTCGCAACAAATTCGATTTTGGTGTAGGGATGACAAAACAAGTTGTTAATCAGGTCTTGGCTATAAATCTTGGGTAGCTTGTCTCGCAGGATTTCTTTGTGCTGCTGCATCAAGTCACGAATATGAGTCACCAGTACGGTGGTTTGCTGTGAGGTTTGCTCCACTGCATCCAGCATAAACAAGATCCAAGACTCCCAGTCTTGTTGGTCGCGTACCGTTTGTAAAAGATGGTAATACCTGAGTTTGTGTTGATTGATATAGCGCGACAGGTACAGGACAGGCAGTCCTAGAAGTCCCTGTTTGACCAAATACAAGATATTGATAATCCGCCCTGTTCGACCGTTGCCGTCATAGAACGGATGAATGCTTTCAAACTGGTGGTGGATGACTGCCATTTTTATCAGATCGTCCCAGTCGATCATGTCGTCATCGTTGATGAATTGCTCGAGGTTGCGCATAAATTTAATAATATCATCAGGGTGCTGTGGCGGCTCGTACACCACGTCACCGGTCTGCTGATTTTTGAGGACAGTTCCCGCTTGGGTACGGTAGCCTGCGTTGTTTTCTTCGATGGATTGTTGAATATCAAGGATATGGCGTTCTGTCAGCAATCCAGAGCGTTGCACTTGTTCAAAGCCCATCCGTAACGCACTCGCGTAGTTATGGACTTCTTTAGCGGCAAGGCTCAGAAATTGGCGTGCTGCGCTGTCACTTTGGTACAGATCATCGTGGGTGGTAATGATGTTTTCTATTGCTGAGCTGTCTTTGGCTTCTTGCAGTGACAGGGTATTGAGCAGGATGGCTTGGTTCGGGATGCTGGCAACAACACCTTTGAGTTCTGCAAGGGCTTGGTGGGCTTTGGCAGCTTTTTTCAGCACGGCTTTGCTTTCGATGTCGCCAAGGTTGGGCAGTAACGGTAATGTTGCCATTTTACTCTTCCCTATCTGCTGACATTCTGGACACGTCCAACCGACCCGACATCAGGCGGGGTAGCAGCTCATCGCGGGCTTGCATGAGTTTTTGGTTTTGTAACTCTAACTCTTTCTTGAGGAGAAAATGTGGTTCACAAAATGTGATAAATTTTTCCATAATCCGAGCTGGGGGCATCATCATAGGAAAAGCTTTGATCACTTGTTGACTGACGTTTGTCTGTGCTGAGCCTTGAGCTATGTTTAAAAGCCCTTTCTTGTTGAAAAGAAAAAATAAGAATGCGTGAATGTAGCTTGAGCATTCATGCTTTTCTAAAATGGCACAACAAGCCTGATTGGTGGATGCTGTAGCACCTAAAATTGCTAACTCTCCAATTGTTACGCCATACATCGCGACCAAGACAGTATTTTCAGGAAAGATTTTGGCAGATGAGTTCTTGACCGCATCAATTGTAATTTTCTCAGAGGTTTCAAAAATATAGTTTCCATTTAGCTCCTGAGTACGAACCCACAATATATCTCCGCCGTAGTAGTCCATATTGCTTCTACTCGGAGTTCCTCCAGAAGATGTTTCGTAAAAGTCGCCAACACTTCCTAAAGTCCAACCATCTGGCACACCATCCACGACAGGCACTTGCTCATGATTGGGAAAGCGTAGCTTCACAAACCACTCGTCATACAAGCGTTGCGCCGCTTCTTCCAATAGCGTGATGCGCTGTTGGTTGGTTTGGATAAGGTCGTCATAATTTTTGATAACAGATGCTGCTTTTTTTTGTTCTGCAATAGAAGGAATATGGATTTCATAACTCTCCAGAACCTGCATTTCAAGCTTTTTTGTTCCATGACCAGCTTCTGTAGACAAATCTCTTATGTTTTTTGAGTTTGCACGCAAAGCACAGAATAAAAAATAAGAATCTATATCATCCTTAACAACCAAAGCCTTGAGATCTTGGTTAAAGGCCATCTCACGACAAGCGTAAGAAATCCTAAACTCTGTGGCTAAAGACATTCCTCTAACTACGGCAAAAATAGTGCCCTTAGGTACTATTTTGCTTCCAGCATCAGCGCCTTCTTTCGTGATACTGAGCGAGGTTTGCATAATGAATTGCTCTGTCATTTCACCTGAGCTAACCCAAGGAATACTCCCATTCCAAAAGTCAGGATTTTTTTTGTATGGAGTGCCGCCTGACATAAATCTTGCGCAGTGTCGAAGCTCTCTTTTTGGCCAGCTCATCCCAACAACTCCTTAAAACTCACCTGAATGGCCTGTCCTAAAGTCGCTGCCTTGTCATCCAGCAGCGCAAGCTCTGCATGAATCCCCCGCATCCGCTCCGCAAAATCCCCTAAATCATCTGCCTCTTCAGCCACGCCTACATAACGCCCCGCCGTCAGCGAATAATCATTCGCCGCAATCTCAGCCCGACTCACCCACTTACATAACCCCAAAATATCGGCATACACCCCATCAGGGAAACGACTATGCAACCACGCGATGTCATCCAACCGCTGCAACACCGCATCTAAACACGCCAACACCCGATCATGAACCGTGATCTCCTCCTCCCGTGCATCAGGACTACTCGGCAACAACGGCAAACGAGCGGCTTTAAGCTCTTTTTTTGGCCAGTGCTTGGACTGCGCCGCCCGTATATTTTCGCCCTGTTCCACCATCCCCAGCCATTGCTGATGACGCTCGATGATCGCTTGGCGTAATGCCTCTATCTCGGCTCGCTGCGCACACACCAACTCGAAACCCTGTACCACCACTGCATGTGCAGGACTGTCCACACATAGAAGATCCAACACCGACGCAGACAACGCCAACAAAGGCGCATAGCTTGCGGCCATTGGCTCAACCAGCACTGGCTGAACGACAGGTTCAGTTGGTTCAACAGCAACCTCGACCGATGCAATCAAATCCATTTGCACGTCTGTGGCTTGGACAGACTGAGCTTGGGCGGCTTGGTCTTTCTTGGCTTTTGCCTTGGTCTTGGCTTTTGTTGCAACCACCAATGGCGGCAATTGACCCAAGGCTGCATAGTCTTGTCGTATGCGCGCCTGATAATCCGCCAGTTGCTCAGCGTTAATTGGCGTGGGTGTAGGTAACAGGTTGCCGTCTTTGTCTTTTTTGGGTTTGTGATGGTTTAGCTCGTCTAGCGTCACTTTGTCGACAAAATCGCTCAGTAATGCCGCCAACTTACGGCAAGCGTGGCTACTCTCTGCCACCAATGCAGGCAAAGTATTCAGTTGTTCGGCAATTTCGCGTAAGTAACCGGCTAATAACGCATTGTATTTGTGCGTCTCGCCACGGGTCAGCCACACAATCGCGGTGAGTGCCGAGAGCTGTGCATCACTAAAGACATGCGACTTTGCCGACACCACGGTATACACCGAACGCGCATCCAACATCAGCACATGGTCAAGTCGATCTTGCGACTTGCCCTTGTCAAAAAACCACAAGGTACACGGCAAACTACGGGTATAGAAGAATTTTGGGCCTATCGACACCATCACATCGACATGACCCGTTTCGACCAACTGCCGCCGAATCTCTCGATCTCGCCCGCCTGCATCAGATGCGCTAGAGGCCATAACAAAACCAGCACGACCCGTCGCGTTGAGATAGCTGTAAAAGTATTGAATCCACAGACTGTTGGCATTCGAGACCACATCATTTTTGTCTGCGCCACCATCAGCACGCTCGCCGCTGGTGCTTTTACGCTTGGTCACACCCGACAACCCAAACGGTAAGCGTTTCTGCTCAGACGTAGCTGCCTGCATGTAATCCAATGCGGTCGGCATCGGGATATTCGGCTGCTCTTTACTCGGCACTGGCAAGGTGACGACATCGACTTCGCAGCGCGTGGCATCCACCGCATCTACGTTAAACGGAGGATTCGCCATCACGAAATCACACGCGCCAATACACTCTTCGCGGCGATCGTAAAAGGTGTTGCCTTGGAGAATATTGGTCGCGTCTAGGCCGTGAACCACCATGTTTAGTACGGCCAAGTGCTGGTTGTTTTCGGACTTTTCTTGGCCGACAAAACGGATCTTGGCATTGTGAATATGCCGATCTTCCAAGAAATGGGTGGTCTGAATAAACATGCCTGCCGAACCACAAGCAGGGTCAAACACCACACCATGATCGGGCTCGATAAAATTAACGATGGTTTTGACCAACGATGGCGGCGTAAAAAACTCCCCGCCTTCTTGTGCGCCAGACATCGCAAATTTGTTTAAGAAGTATTCGTAAATTTTACCGAACACATCTCCCGATGCGTTGGTTAAGGCTGGTCGGCTGAAAATTCGTACCAAACGCCGCAACAGATCCACTTCAAATCGATTGTAGGTTTGCGGCAGCACATTACTCAAAATCGGATAAGCAGACTCGATGTCACGCATGACCTGATCAAGAATGCCGCCAAGGTCTTGATCACCAGATGCTTGAGCAATCACATCGAAGCGTTGGTTCGGCTCTAGGTATAGCGCGTTGCGGGTTTTAAACGCCCCCTTGATGTAGTCTTCATATTGCTGAACTGGAAAGCCCTCAACAGTTTTGACCATCTCTGCCATTCGCTGAGCTGTGGCATCAGTTTGTTTGAGCTGCTCCACCAGCTTGTACAGGCGTGATGTAGCATGCGATAAGAAAATCAAACCGAGTACCGGCTGGGCGTATTCTGTTGCAGTGAGCTTCGAGTTTGCCCGCAGATCGTCCGCTGACTCCCAAAGATCTTTTTCCAGTTGCTTGATGTTCAAACCTTGCTCCTACGCTATCTTAGAAATCCAAGATATCCAACAAATAAAGGATATCTTGGATATAATAAGTATTATGGATATCTCAGACATCCGAGATTTTTTTAGCCTTGTGCCTGTCTAATCCACTCAAGCTGTTGCTCTACGGTCATCTCACCAAATGCCCGTACTGCTGCACTGACGATTTCAGACTGTGTGCATTTGATCGGTAAGTTAGCTAGCTCACCCAACAATTGAGCATCTGGCACAGTGAATGACACCAAGACCTTTTGCACTTGTTTTTTTTCTTTAGGTTTACGCTGCGGCACTGGCTCAGACATCGAACTGCTGTCAGTAGTGCCGTTCTGACGGTCAACTGCACCTTGGATAAACTCCTCAACTTTTGGAGAGGGTGCAGTACGGCTGGCAAGACCTGCAAATCTATTCGACATCGCTAAACCTCCAAGAACTCTGTCGCCAAATCCACAACCTCTTGACGGGCTTTCTGATCACTTGATTCCAATGCTGTCAGACCACTTAGGCTAGATAAATCGTAAGACTGGCGGCGATAAATAATGGTATTCAATGGCTGGATATTTTTCATCTTGCAAAATTCTTTGGCGTCTAATATTGCACCCGCCATACTAGGCAACGCAGGACACATGGTCATCACAGCGCGCGTATACAAATTTGGGTTAATCAGTTGTGCTTGGTCAATCACATTCGCCATGTGATCCAAAATTTCTAGATCGCCGACGTTTGCTTGTAGTGGAACCAATAAGTGAGTTGCAATACTCATCGCGGCTCGCAGTGCGGGAGAGTCGGCTCCCCCTGCATCAATCACCAAGTCTTGATACTTGGTAGACAGTGATTTCAGCTCAGACAAAATATGGCGGCCTGTCAGCTTTACACAGTTGATCGGCTTTGCATCTGGATTGGACTTTCTAACCTCAGACCAACGATACAACGTCTCTTGCGGATCAGTGTCTACCGTGATCAAGTCACGTCCTTTTTGTTGTAGGTACACAGACAAATTTTTAGCTAATGTAGATTTGCCTGTACCGCCCTTCTCATATGCAATCAACAGGATCATCAGTATTCCAGATGGCAAGATACCCGCAAAAGATATCCTAAATATCCGAAACATGGAAGATATTTTAGAGCTTTTAGATATTTCAGACATCCCAGATATCTAAAAATAAATTAAAAATGAAATTAATTATTTGACTGCTTCATCATGCTATCTAACGCGATTAGAATGTCATCATGCTTATTCGATAGAGCCAGAGCCTTAGCCTCTGTAAGAAGATCATCTTCTGATCTGCCTGTTTTTTTAACAAGCTGTCTGAGTAGCGATCTTTCACCCAAACTAATTTCAGTTGACAGTACAGGACGTTTAGAGTTTTCAGCAGACGTTGTAAGCTTCGGCTTGATGGTTGATTTTGCACTGTCTTTACATTGAATTTTGAAGATATAACCAGAGATTGATCGACCAGACTTGACTGACTCATAACTGATCATCAGATCAGTAAATTGATTGACCTGATTGACACTGAGATCTAAAACCTTCTTCTTGAAATTATCCATACGCTCATAGGCTTTCTCGGTCGCGCCCAAGAACTCTTTGAGCTCAACCAAATCAATTGAACGAGTACTAATCGTTTTGTATTGTGCTAACAACTCGTATAAACGAATGGCATAAAAACTGGTCATTTGCGAAACATTCTTAAGCTGATACGCGGTGAAGCGCGACTCAAGATTACTGATGTATGGAATCACCACTGGAGCAATTTGTAAGCGAACAAGAGCAGCTTGATCAACATACATACATGCAGATACCCATCTGGTTTTAACCAGTACCTCTTTACCAGTACGTCCATCAATACCACGCAACTGCATCCAACGGTTAAATAGATTATCCGCGGCCTGTTTAAGCACCTTGTATCCAGTTGTACGACTCAACCCAAAAGTGTCAACGTAAGTTTTGGCAGACACTTCTAACCATGTTTCCGCGGTGACCTTTTCACCAGACTCTCTAGCCTCAGCAATTGCCAATAACACCAAACGCTGTTCAGCCAAGTCAAGACGATAACTCGCTTCGATCAATCTGTTGTCTTTGACAATGAGATCCTTGCTGCTCAATTGGGTATCCACATTTTCTTTGCATGCAAAGAAACTACCAATGTAGTCAGAAGTAGTCAATAGATGATGAACAAAGGTAGTTAAATGCTCTTAAAACGGATAGACCTCCACCTAAAAAACGCTCTAAAAAACGCTCTAAAAAACGCAAAAATGGCCTGAATTACTCTAAAAAACTACTTATACATCTTAAGTAGTCTAATGATGAACAAAGGTAGTTAAATGCTCTTAAAAAACTACTTAAAAACTTAAAAACTTAAATATAAACAAAATCTTAATTTCAATTAAATTTAAAGGTAGTTAAATGATGAACAAAGGTAGTTAAATGATGAACAAAGGTAGGTACAATGATGAACAAAGGTAGTTAAATGGCGTTGTAAACTACTGAATAAAATTGTTTTTTAGGGGTCGAAAAGTATTAAAAGTATTAAAAGTATTAAAAAGAGAATTTTTTGACTCGGAAAAAGTAGGGGAATGCTTTTTCTTTGATAAGTGTCTAAAACTAGGATGGCTCAGAAATTAGCTAAACCCTCTCAATTTGCAAGAGCAAAATATTGGGTCAGTTACTTCACCTATTTTTTCACTCAACTGGGCTCGGAACAAAATCAAGTCGTGATAGTCTGAGCTTTCTCAAACTAAGCTAAAATTCAACGCTAAGCGCTTTAAGAAGCGTATGAGTACCCTATCAGCATATTTCGTTTAGTCGAGCAATAGCGCGCTTCTATGGCGCTTCTGGGGCATGTTTGGCGCATCATCTTGGCGTTATAGACTAAGTTCTGATGAAATAGCTAAATTATTGTGGTGCAAGATGTATCTTGTCTTAGCCAAAATTCTCCGTTACAGAGATCCATTGCCACTTTACAATCCCACTCATTTGTTGCTAGTTTATGAGGTAGGGAAGCTTCAGTTCCCTTCTGCCCACAAGAAAATGTCAATCGACTCTGAAGCACATCGCACTCTTGTGAGCGCAACCCGTATTATTTTTATAGTTGACGTCATCGCTGACTCAACGGTTTTCCGAGTGGGACCGTAAAACCGTTGCCAGACAGAGACCGCGATGCCTTACTACCTTTCCCCTGCGTCTTTTAAACGTCAAGCCAAGCTCGTGGTGAAACACTGGCCATTTGTGGCGATCAAAACTACCGAAGCGCGTGAACTCCTGAGCCAGTTTTATGGCTACCAAAACCATCATCATTACCAGAAACTGTTGACCGAAAAGCCAGAAAGCTTATGGCCGGTCACAGCTGATATGGTGCTTATCCATTACACATCATGGGTCAAAAAACTTGCTGATTTAGGTTCGATGAATCAAATTCAGGCACGCCAATTGTTGCAGCAATTATGGTCAAGCTATTTAGCCGATCAACATCCGCTCAGTATCAAGCTGTATCAAGCCAATGTACAGTTTTATGGCTGTTGTGCTGATTTTGTTGATCAGGACTTGGCTGCGACAGCCTTTCAGTATCGCTTCGATGATCGACCAGCCATCAAAGATGTGGTGGAAGCGATTGGTGTGCCGCACCCTGAAGTGGGTGGCCTACGGGTCAACGGCAATTGGGTCAATTTTGACTATCTGCTGATGGATGGTGATCTTGTTGAGGTATTTCCAGCACCTTGTTTAATCTCGACCGTACCACTGCCTTATAAACCCAAAGGTCGTCCCAGCTTTTTGTTGGATGTGCATCTGGGTGGATTGGCGCGTTATCTACGCATGGCGGGTTTTGATTGCGTTTATGATAGCCAGCATGACTATGGCGATGCACTATTGGCAACCTTTGCGGCGACCCATGATCACATCTTACTGACCCGTGATATTGGCCTACTTAAACGTGGCAAGGTCAAATATGGTCGCTGGGTTCGCAATATTTTGCCCGAACAGCAGTTTAAAGAAATCGTGAGTCACTACCAATTGATCAACGATTTTCAGCCATTTTCACGTTGTATCAAATGTAATGGCATCATCACGAGTGTAGAGAAAGACAGCATTGAGACTGTTGTACCGCCACGTATTTTCAATGACTTGCATGAGTTCAGCCAATGCCAATCTTGTCAGCAGGTGTATTGGAAAGGCTCCCACTTTGACAAAATCCAACGCATGTTGGCTCAAGTCTCAGTACAGGAGGTCTGAACATGCAGCCCATGACACAACAGACCAGTCGTAAGGCATGGCAAAATCAGCGGGATCAGCAACTACTCGCTACGACCACCCGCCAGCAACAAGAGCCGTATTTCTTAGCGGATGGCCGTTGTTATTATCCACTGTCGCAGCAGATCGCCGAACATACTCACGCGACACGACAGCTTTATCGTCCACGTCGCTGCTACGTCTGCAAGCACCACTTTTGGCAGGTACATCATTTTTATCACCTACACTGCCCCACTTGTGCTGAAGAAAATTATTCACAGCGCAGCGCCTGTGCCGACCTCACTGGACGAATCGCTGTTGTCACTGGTGGGCGGATCAAGATTGGTTTTGAGATTGCGCTTAAACTGTTGCGAGCAGGTGCGATGGTACATGTGACCACCCGTTTTCCGCACGATGCTGCCGTCCGTTTCGCCCAGCAGCACGACTATGTCCAGTGGTCGCAGCGTTTAATCATTCATATGTTGGATTTGCGTGCGTTAACAGCGGTTGAGGTGTTTTGTGACTACTTGCAACAGCAGCTATCGCATATTGATATTTTAATCAACAACGCAGCGCAAACGATCAAAAAATCAGATACTTACTTTGCAGAAATGGCGATTCTCGAGCAGCAGTATCGGCAGCAGATGGCACATCGCCTTTCAGATCATCATGTTGTACTTGGATTTCAAGATGAGGTTTGGCAGGCACAACAGCAACAGCAAATACGATCCAACGTTAACGCAATGCCATTAGATGAGTTTGCCGAGCCAGTAGACTGCGCAGCAACCAATAGCTGGGGTCTGACGTTAGAAACCTGTAGTACGCAAGAGCTGATTGAAACCCAAGTGGTGAACGCGATGGCACCATTTGTGTTGAATAGTCTTCTTAAACACCTGTTACTGCGTTCACCATATGCAGATCGTTTTATTGTGAATGTCTCGGCGATGGAGGGGCAGTTTAATCGTCCGAATAAAACGGTCTACCACCCACATACCAATATGGCCAAGGCTTCCCTGAATATGCTGACTCGTACTGCTGCACAAGATTATGCACGTGATCAGATTTGGATGAATAGTGTTGATACGGGTTGGGTGACTCAAGAACATCCCTTACCCAAAAAAATTCAGCAGCGTGAGCGTGGTATGGTGCCACCCTTAGATTGCATTGATGGAGCAGCCCGTGTGTTAGCACCTATTTGGCAGACGCTTTCTGGGAAAGCGCCTGTGTATGGTCAATTTTTTAAGGATTATCATCCCACTGAGTGGTGATGGGGTGTCACAGCATAGCCGAGATGTTGTTTTAACCAAATGGGCTGCCTGACGATTTGGCGCGATTATCACTCTAATCCACAAACTGCGCCAAAATACTGGCGCAGTTGCATAAACTGCGCCAAAATCGCGCCATACTGACCACAAGATGTACGGTGTCGCATGACCAGCATTCACCCGATACAACACAGCATTCAAGCCGCAGGGCAGGGCATCACGCTAGCAGAGTTGCTGGCACGACACCCTGAAATTGCAAGACGTACTGCACAACGCTTGATTCAGCAGATGGTCAGCGCTGGACAAATTCAGGCGCAGGGCGAGGGACGCGCTAGACGCTATTTCCCTCTGGTATCAGCCGATTCGCTGACAAATAATGCCAGTGATGCGATCAAGTCACATCCTGAAAGCACAGATCGATTCCCATCGTTTATCCCTGTCTCGGCGGACAGTACTGATATTTTGGCCTATATCGACCAACCGCATGCAGCACGTACACCCGTCGGCTATCAGGCTGAGTTTTTGCAGGTGTATCAACCCAATCAGACCTATTAGGGCGTGTTGACGTTTCAAATTATTGATTGCAAATTGGAGGCAGACTCGGAGAATTAAAGCTCTCACACAACAACCCACCGAGTCTGCCATGCCTCGCTTAATGCTCAACGACCAACACTGGGCA
>JAYXXU010000132.1:0-1995 GCA_036019135.1 Pseudomonadota bacterium
TAGGCGGGCTGTTGCCCCAAATAATAACTATCCTCCGCCCCTCCAGCACCATTGACCAACTCATCAGGATCTTGCCAATCCAAGATTGCATCCGCCAAATCAGCCGATAGTCCAGCCTGTTGTAGCAATCGTCCAAGAATCTCGAATGCGGTTTTATCTGGCTCGCCATCGTGGTATAGGTTGTTTAAATTGAACCTGCCCGATTGATCCACCAACTCACCCATCACAAAACCATCTTCAACGGGATAGGGCGGTGTGGGTTGCGCCCAAACCTCTTGCAAATGGTCACTACTACCGCTGCTCTTTTCATCGGCTGCCAGCAGCTCAATCAAAAATCGCTCACCTGCCAAAGCATACTGCATGGCCTGATTTTGACGAATCAATACGCTGCTTTCACGCACCATGCGCTGTTGCTTCATCATCAGGCTAGATGCCAAAATTGTCGCCATTGCCACCATAACCAAAATCGTCAACAACGCCACACCGCGTTGCTTGCTCAGCATGGGCATCAAGGTGCATCCTCAGGTGGGTTGTCGTTTGGATTGGGTTGGCCGTTTTCTGACGCTGCGATTTCTGGTAAGGCTGAGACCAAGCTAAACCGCCACACCAGCTCACGGCCTTTCTGTTGGAATCGAACTTGTACACCACGCGGCAACCGCTGATCACCTTGCGGAGACAGGGACTGCCTTGCATCTGCACTGGCTGGCGGCGGCCTATCCTCTAACGGTGGCCAAATGGCTGTCGGCTGTGGATTCAATGCCTCAAACTGTAATGACTCCACATCTTGCAACACAATCGTACGTGTGGGCTGCGCAACACCCCACTGATCGACTTGCGCCAAGGCCAAACGCACCAGTTCACCCTGTTGTAGCTCATAACGTATCCGTTCAAACTCCCCCAACTGGATCAAGCGTGGGTCAACCCGCCCCACACGCGTGAATTCTATGCTCTGGCCATCCAATAACAGGGCAGCACGCGCACCATACTGATCTCGAATGGGTCGTGCCGTCGCTTGGCTCAGATCGCGCATCAGCTGACCATAAGCCGCTTGTTGTTCGGATAGCAGCGCCGCATGCAAACCAGCACGCTCTCGGGTCATCATCAGATTATTGAACACCTGCCACCCCGCCAATGACAAAGCGGCAAAGATACTCATCGCCACGACCAGCTCAATCAGCGTAAACCCCTGTACAGCATCCCGTCGCTGCGAAGGCAAACAGGGTCTGGATGAATGGTGCGATGTGGACATCAGCTACTCAGCACTCGGTTGATGCAAAAACACCACCAAGCGCTGGCTAGGTGTTTCGGCAGGTTGATCCGCCAATAGACTATAGACTGACAGCTCGACGCGTCGCACAGCATCGGTCGGGGTAGGATAGGTCTGATAGCGAATCTGCCAACGCTGACCTTGCTCCTCAACCAAACGCTCCCCTTGACCTTCTGGCCATGCTTGATTAATTCGTAGCGTCACCGCCTCATTCATCAACACATAATGCGCCAAACTTCGATCTGATAACGTTGACACCGCATGGGTGTAAGCCATCCCCGCCTGTGTCAGTGCAATTGCCGCCACCGCGAAGATTGCCAACGCAACCATTACCTCAAGCAGCGTAAAACCCCGCACCGCAGATCGTGTATTCATCGTGTCAATCCCTGCTCGTCTTCAGTGATTTGACCTGTTGCAGTCACATAAATCGCCGCACCAATCGGCTGATTGTGCTGAAGCAATTGCAAGCGTACAGGCGTGGCCTCACCATTGCCAAACCATAGCAGTTGTGGCGTACTGGCTTCACGCCAAACCGCAGGACTGCGCTGGGACACGGGTTGATTGGACTGTAATGGCGTAATCGACCAATACACTTGATCTGGCAGTTCTTGCACCACAAAGTCAGCCGCGACTGGCCAGCGTTTTGCAACTTCCTCAGCGGTTGGATCATAATCCACCACCACATAGCGAGCAGCTTGATTTTGACGAGGTTCTGTAGGCAACAATCC
>JAYXXU010000133.1:0-4770 GCA_036019135.1 Pseudomonadota bacterium
GACCAGCTTTCTTAGTCTACGATAATTTTAATGTGATCATGGGTTGGAATCGTGCTGAAGCCTATGCGCTTGCGGTTGGTTTATTGGCTGACCGTATTGCAGGGGCAGCGCCGCCTAGTCGCAGTCCTGTTGAGTCGCCGCGCTTGTATCGGCATCAAGTGATCAGTATGCAGCAGTATTTGAATGCCAATGGTTTTGATGCAGGTGAAGCAGATGGGGTATTCGGTCCTGCGACGCGTGCCGCGATTGGTCGCTTTCAACATGCCAATGGTTTGGTCGCAGATGGTTTTCCCACTCAAGGGCTATTGCACTTGCTGGGTGCTGAATAAATAGTGTCTGTGGTCAATGGGCGTTATGGTCTGTTGACTGGTGATGGATGTGGACATGGCTGATACATCCATCAAGTTTGGATTTTGTGAGGTTGTAGATTGTCTCGTCATCCTGTGATTGATCAGTTGTTCGATAAACCTATCGCGCAAAAAGTGTGGGTTGCGCCGATGGCAGGGGTGACGGATCGACCGTTTCGAACCTTGTGTAAGCATTTTGGCGCGGGTCATGCGGTCAGTGAAATGATGGCGGCAGACAAGGTGCTCAATACCCGCAAAAAATCGCTGTATCGCGCCAATTTTGAAGGCGAGCTTGCGCCGATCTCAGCACAGATTGCAGGATCTGATCCCCTGAAGCTGGCAGAGGCGGCACGTTACCAAGTGGCCAACGGGGCGCAGATTGTCGATATCAATATGGGCTGTCCCGTCAAAAAAGTCTGTAGCAAGCTGGCAGGTTCAGCGCTGTTGCAAGATGAGGATTTGGTCGCGCGGATTTTGGATACGGTGGTCGCCGCCGTCGATGTGCCTGTGACACTCAAGACCCGTTTGGGGTTTGCCAATGGTCAGGAGAATATCTTGCGCGTGGCCAAGCGTGCTGAACAGGCAGGCATTGCGGCGCTGGCATTGCATGGCCGTACCCGTGAAGACATGTACACGGGTCAGGCTCGCTATGAGTTGATTCGCTTGGTCAAGCAATCGGTAAATTTACCGATCATTGCCAATGGGGATATCGATAGTCCCGAAAAAGCCAAACAGGTGCTGGATGATACGGGCGCGGATGCGGTGATGGTGGGTCGTGCTGCGCAAGGTCGTCCTTGGATTTTTAGAGAGATTGGACACTATCTGGCTACAGGAGAGCTGTTGCCTCCGCCCGAAGTGGTCGAAGTGCGGGATGTGCTGTTGGGACATTTGGTCGATTTGTATCAGTTTTATGGTGAATATTCGGGCTGTCGAATCGCTCGAAAACATATTGCTTGGTATACCAATGGACTGCACGGCAGCAATGCGTTTCGTCAAGCGATGTATGCCGAGGAGTCAACCGCTGGCCAAGCGGCGATTGTGGCGCAGTATTTTGCACGATTGCTACAGCAAGATACACGCTTGTCTTACAGTACGGCTGAGCCTCGTTTGATGGCGTTCAGTTAGTGCTGTAGGGGCGGCTCATCAAGGCGTTTTTGTTTCTCAATAATAAATAATTACTCGTCGAGTGAGATGCTAATTAATTAATTTGGGCATCATACACTGTACAGCTCCCTCCCATGATCTGTACAGGAGTGTCTCATGTTGGCGACAACTCGCATGCCCACCTTATTCATTCCACACGGCGGTGGTCCTTGTTTTTTTATGGACTGGCAGCCTGCGCAGACTTGGGATCGATTGGCGGTTTATTTAGGCCAGATCTCTGAGCAGTTGCCCTCTCGTCCACGTGCGATTGTGGTGATTTCGGCGCATTGGTTGACAGAGACGGTGACGGTACATATAGGCGAAAAGCCAGCCTTGCTGTATGACTACTCTGGTTTCCCCGAGCATACCTATGCGTTGACCTATCCTGTTGCGGGTCAGCCTGCATTAGCGTCGGAGATTGTGACACTGTTGCAGGATGCAGGCATTGCAGTGCAGACTGAGGCATCACGCGGCTTGGATCATGGGGTATTTATCCCATTAAAAGTTATGTTCCCCAACGCAGATATCCCTGTGGTTCAGATCTCGTTACAGCAGCAGCTTGATCCAGAGTACCATCGCCAGATGGGTGCAGCATTGTCGAGCCTGCGTGATCAAGGCGTGTTGATCGTGGGCAGTGGCATGAGTTTTCATAATCTACGCATGTTTGATGCCCGTGCAACTGTGCCTAGTGCCCAGTTTGATGCATGGCTGACCGCGGCAGTTGAACAGCCCGATGCAGCAGTACGCAATCAGCAGCTACAGGCATGGCAGTCTGCACCTGCGGCACGTCTGGTGCATCCAGAGGAGGAGCATCTGATACCACTGATGGTGGTGGCAGGTGCAGCAGGCCAAGATCAAGGTCAACAGGTATTCGTTGATCAGATCCAATCGGTCACGATTTCGGCCTATCAGTTTGGTTGATTGGGCTGTTTTGAGCAGAGAAGGGGATGTGCTATCGAGTGTCACCAAAAGCGCCCACGATAGCGCCAGCCCACACTACCGACGATGAGTAACACCACAAAATAAATCAGATACACCCAATGATGGATGCGCGGATCAATCAGTGCCAAGGCCAACAGCGTAATCCCTGACCATAAGACGCTGAGCATAAACCAGCGCTGCAAACGCGGGTTTTTGCGAAGCAGCAGCATCGGAATAAAAGATAAAAACAAGAGTAATTTAATGACAAAAATCAATGCAGTTTTCCATTCTAAGCCAGATTGCACTCAGATCATGAGCAGGTCAAGCACCCGTGATTAACAGGCGCAGTGTGACAGATCTGCATGGCAATCTGGCGTCACAACAGCACATTTTATCTCAATCGCTGGTATGCTGTGGGCGGGTGAATATCAGCAGTTGATGAGGGCGTGTGCTAGCGCGCGGCCAACCCAGCATCAGCAGAATATCAGGATAAATGAGTACGGCAGCTTGAGGCCAATTGGCTTCAAGGGTGGCGGCTCATGTGGGTTAAAACATGACAACAGTATCTCGTCTGCCAACACTCCTACCGAATCACATGACGATTCCTGCGGGGGAACGCCGTTGGTTGGGGCAACTGAGCGGCGCGTTGCCTGCCTTGTTGCTAGCACAACTCTCACACGCACGGCCAAATGCGCCCGTGGTGATGGTGGCGCGTGATTTGGTGCAGGTCAGTTTGTTGGAGCAAGAGCTACGGTTTTTTGGGGTTGAGGCTGCGGTTTTTCCCGATTGGGAGACATTGCCCTATGACCGATTATCGCCGCATCAAGATATTGTTTCTGAGCGCTTGGCGCTGCTGTCGAACATGCCGACTTCGGGTGTGATTCTACTGGCTGTTAGTACCTTAGCGCAGCGTGTAGCGCCACCCTCTTGGCTGCTTGGGCAACACTTTCATATCATTAAAGGTCAGGCCTTTGACCCAGAGCAACAGCGTCAGCGGCTGAGTCGTGCAGGCTATCGTGCTGTTGAAACGGTATTCGAGGCAGGTGAGTATGCATTGCGCGGTAGCTTGATGGATATTTATCCCATGGGTCAGTCCGCGCCGATTCGCATTGAATTATTCGATGATGAGGTGGAGTCGCTACGGCACTTTGATCCTGAGACCCAGCGCACCTTGTCAGAGGGACAAATTGAACAGTTTGTGCTACTGCCTGCACGGGAGTTTCCGCTGATTGATGGCCGAAGCATTTTTCGGGCGCGATTTGCGCAGATGTTTCCAGAGATCAGTCCGCGTCGAGTCTCGATGTATCAAGATGTATTAGATGGCATAGCAGCCACAGGTTTGGAGTACTACCAGCCGTTGTTTTTTGAGCAGGATGATTTTATTAGCGGTGGCACGTTGTTTGATTATTTGCCCAGCAATAGCTTGATGGTGACGGATCTACAGATTGAGTCACAGCTCGGGCAGTTTTGGGAAGAGCTGAATCGGCGCTATGAGGATCGGCGGCATAATCTGGAGCAGCCAATTTTGCCGCCGCATGAGTTGTTTATGACAGTGAACGAGCTGTTTGGTCGGCTCAAGGCATTTGGTCGTTTGGTGGTGTCGGCTGAGGCAGTCGCGCCACGCGCAGGGGCAGTGAATGTGTCGGCCTTGTCACCCCCTGCATTGCCAGTCGATCATCGGGGTGCGGAGCCGTTGGCGGCGTTGCAGGCGTTTGTGTCGGGCTTTACGGGTCGTGTGCTGCTGGTGGCTGAGAGTGCTGGTCGGCGCGAGAGTCTGCGTGATCTATTGCGACCCGCATTCGGCGAAGTCCCGCTGATTGAACAGTCTAGCCAGTTTATACAGGGTAATGATCGTCTAGCATTGGCGACAGCGCCGTTGGCGCGTGGTGTGGTACTGCCTGATCAACTGGCACTGATTACCGAAAATCAATTGTTTGGTCAACGGGTGATTCAACCGCGTCGGCGTAAAACCAGCGAAGTGTCCGAAGAGTTCTTGGTCAAAAGTCTGGCTGAGTTGTCGATAGGTGCGCCCGTGGTACATATCGATCAGGGGGTGGGGCGATATGGCGGATTGGTCACGTTAGAGATTGACCAACAAACCCATGAGTTTTTGCAGATTGATTATGCGGATCAGGCCAAAATCTATGTGCCCGTTGCCAATTTACATCTGATTAGTCGCTACAGTGGTGGAGATCCTGATCATGCTCCGTTGCATAAGCTCGGTGGTGAAACATGGAGCAAGGCCAAACGTAAGGCACTCGAAAAAATCCATGATGTCGCTGCCGAACTACTGAATATTCAAGCCCGACGGCAGGCGCGAGCGGGGATTAGCTTTGAGATTGATCAGCATGCATATGAT
>JAYXXU010000134.1:0-10135 GCA_036019135.1 Pseudomonadota bacterium
GATGAATTTAAACGTTGGGATATGACAGTTTCGGGTGAAACAGCCGAGCAAGACTATCGTAATGCGTTCAATACCTTTGGTTATATCGTTGAAATTGACCCGTTTGATAGTAAGTCTCGTGGTGTGAAGCGCACTGCGCTTGGGCGTTTTGCCCATGAAAACTGTGCGTACGCGCCTGTGAAGGCTGGCGAGCCGGTTGTCTTCTATATGGGAGATGATGCACGCGGTGAATATGTTTATAAGTTTGTCTCTAAAGCTGTCTGGGATCCAAAAGACATCGGCGGTGGTCTGACTGCGGGTGCAAAATATCTAGATCAAGGCACGCTGTATGTCGCCAAGTTCAATGCTGATGGCAAAGGAAGCTGGATTGAGCTGACTTTTGGTAAGAATGGACTAGATGCCTCGAATGCGATTTATCCGTTCAGTAGTCAAGCGGATGTGTTGGTATTCACACGATTGGCCGCAGATGCGGTTGGTGCCACCAAAATGGATCGACCAGAGTGGGTGACGACCAGTCCTGTGACACAAGAAGTGTACTTGACACTGACCAATAACAGTAATCGCGGCAAAAACCCATCGCAGCCGTTGGATGCTGCCAATCCACGCAACTACGATGGCACAGGTGATGGCAATCTAAATGGTAACCACAACGGCCATATCATTCGCTGGAAAGAAAAAGACAACAAGCACACAGCGACCACCTTCCAGTGGGATGTGTACCTGTTTGGCGCACCGTCGAATGTGCCAGCCAACGTGTCTGGCCTGAGCGCGATGAATGATTTCTCTAGCCCAGATGGCTTGCTGTTTGATGCGCGTGGTGCGTTGTGGATTCAGACGGATGACTCTGCCTATCGTGGCACGACCAACTGCATGATGTTGGTTGCCTTGCCAGGTGTCGTGGGTGATGGTGCAATGACGCAGATCGGTGATGTCACGACTTACATGGGTGCAAAACCAAGTACAGATAACCTTGCGCGTTTTCTGGTTGGGCCACAAGAGTGTGAAGTGACGGGAATTACCTTTACCCCAGATCTCAAAACGGCTTTTGTCAGCATTCAGCATCCTGGTGAAAACGGCACACGTGCCAATCCAACCAGCCACTGGCCAGCCAGTCAAGACGATATTTTTGCCAGAGATCTACCGCGTTCAGGGCTTGCTGTGATTAGCCGTAAAGACGGTGGCGTATTGTTGGGTTAATCAGGGGAAAAGATAACACCAAGGAAGGTGTGTTATCTCAGACTAACGCCAATCCATCGATTGGCGTTTTTCTTTGTGATTAAAAAAATGTGCTTGAGTAAAGTGGCGCAAGGCTAAGATAAATACCACCGCTCTACACCGATCTGATGCAATGCAAAACGCTCCTGATGATCAGGCTGCCAATGCTGATGCTCAATCGCTGCCCGCATCAAAAAATCCAACAATGTCCAATGTCGTCTCAGCACTCGTCGCAAGCGATGCGGCAACACAGGATGAAATAACCCCAAGCGATCAAACAACTGACGTGGGTTTTTGCGTAGCCATAACCATGATCCCATCTCCAAGGTAAATGGCAGTAACAATGCACCGTCATCCTGCCGTGCTTGATCGTACAAATAATCCCATAAGTCGCCATGCGTGGTGTAATTGAGACTTTGCGGCTCTAGCTGATAAAAATCATGCATGGGATAGGTGCGATTGAATAGGTCACACAGCGCGACCGCTTCGGCCAAATGTGGTGGGGGTAAACGATGCCCCGCGTAGGGAAACCACAGCCGATCTTTCATCCCAAAGCCCGAGTGTAGATCCATCGAAATCACGAGACTGGCGCGCGCCCGTGCCTGCATCACACTATCAATCAAGGCTTGACTCTCGATAGCCAACTGCGTGCCACGATACCAAGGCAAATGTCGGGTCAACTGCTGTCCCGCCAGCGGCCACAATCGCATACCGCGTGCCTGAACGGGTGCATTGCGCATCAAGTCCACCCCCTGCGCTGTGGCGCGGGTTGCCCGATGCAGTCCCGTGATATTCACCAAAGGCAGCATGATGACGCGCACTTGCTCAAACATCGCGACCAAGTGCTGATCCCATGCCAGTCGACCTAAAATATGCTCAAGCCATGCTAAAATGATTTGACTGCCGATTCGTTCATTGCCATGAATGCCACCGACCAAGATGACGGTTGGCATCAGATGATCCGTAGTGCCGAGTTCAAGCTCGTAGATGGGCAGGTCATCTACCGTGGTTAGGATGCGATGGCGTAGCGCAGGGTGTTCGAGCAGACGTTCAAGATGTACCAATTCAGGCAGAACACGCGACATAAAAAAACCACACAGCAATCGGTGAACCGTTGAGTGTGGCGGGGAATTTTGACAGGGAGATGACGTTGAGAGTGGCGGGTTAATTCACATGCAGCCCAAATATCCCCAGCGCCTCTGCTGCATTAAAGCGGTATTGTGTATTGCAAAACTGACAATCCATGGCGATTTCACCAGACTCCTCAAGAATCTGCTGTACTTGTGTCGCGCCGACTTGCTGTAAGGCTGATTCACAGCGTTCACGTGAGCAGGTGCAACCAAACTTCAGTGGCTCAGCCTCTGGCAACACCACATCCTCTTCATGATAGAGCCGATACAAAATGTCGCTTGCCGACAGTTCGACCAGTTCCGCTGCGGTCAAGGTTTCGGTCAGCATGGTCAGGCGCGGCCACAGATCCTCATCGACATGGGCTTGTTCATCTTCATCTCGACGCGGTAGCAACTGAATCAGTAGTCCACCTGCTTGTTGTTGCTCACAACTCAGCACAATACGTGTCGGAATCTGTACTGATTGATCAAAGTAGTTGGTTAAGCATTCGGCCAGTACGTCGGATTCTCGGCCAATAATCCCCTGATAGCGCTCGCCCTCTTCGGGTTCGATATTAATAAATAGCACCCCTTCGCCAAGGGCTTGCATCGCATCGACACTGCTGTGTGCGGTCTGCAAGCGGTCGGATAACTCGTCCCATTGTGCCAATGCCCGAATCTCACCATCATGGCTACATTCGGCCATCGCCCATTTTAGATCGGCTTGGCCTTGCGCCTGAATGGATAGCCGTCCGCGAATCTTTAAGGTACTGGCCAGCAGCGCAGCGCCAACCAGCATTTCACCCAGTAGTGCTGCAATTGCAGGCGGGTAGGCACGTTGTGCCAAGATGGTGTCGAGTGACTGCTGGAGGTGTACCACTTCACCGCGTACGGGACTGGCATCAATAAAAAAACGCTGGCGAATATCGGTCATCTCTTTGCTCATTGGCCTGTGCTGATTTGCTCATAATGATGGCAAAATGCTAAAAATCAAGGTGACACAGTGGCGTCGGTTTGCTCAACGAGCGGCATATCGTCAGGCAGCGCATTGAGCTCATCTACAACGCTGGCCTCCCGCCCAAATACCGTCCATGTGCCGTTATAACCCAGTGGGTCTTGGTAGGCATCGGAGCGTTGTTTGCGCGGTTTTTCACGGCTATCCAAAATATCAAAATCCTTGAGCGTGGTCAGCACCAAGCCCGTCCGATAAAACCGTACCCGCTCTGGCAGTAGATCCTCACCAGTTTTGGCATCGACACGAAACACATAAGCGCGCAAATCAATAAACGCCCGATGTGCCACCAGCATGCCATCAGGATTGGCATCGAACCAATCTTGCATCGCCTGAATTTCCTTCTCAGTATACGTACCACAGCGGTCAATTAGCGTGCCGATCGCGCCAAACGATTTGGATTCTTTGGCATAGGTGCGGGCGAGGTGCAAGCGTTGTACCTGATCGACAAACACTGGCAGGCCAAGCGTAGAGGGCAGTGGCAGTGCATCTTTGCCGACGTGTGCATCAGGATAAAACGTATACGCTCGCTCAAAATAAGGCTGCCATTCGGCGCGATAGCGCGCAACTTCATCGGCATCGCCACGATAAATTGGCATATCTCGAATTTGGCTGAGATATTCTGGCGGCCAGTGGTTATGCCTAAAATCTGCAATATCCTGCTTCAACTGAGAAATCAGTTGTTTATCCAGTTTTTTGCCCTCGGCATGCTGTGCATTTGGGGATTGGAACTTGGCGATACGCGGTTTGCTGGGCATGCGGCATACTCCTCAATGATCCATGTGTATAACCAGTCAGTGTAAACCTAACTCAACTCTTGTGGATCAATATCCAGTGACACCCGCACGTGTCGGCGTTGTGGCATCTGCCAGACTTGCGGCCACCAGCGCTCAATCTGATGGTGGAGCTGTTTTCGGTTGCTGCATAAAATCAGGCCATGCCCGCGAAAAATCCCCGCCTTACGTTCCATTGGCGCAGGAATAGGCCCCCAAACCTCCAAGCTTTGATCCGTATCTTCTGCTTGCAAGCATTGTAGCGCCTCGGTCAAAAACTGCTGCGTCAATGCCCGATCCCGCGATTCAGCTCGAATCAATGCAGCATAGCGATAAGGTGGCAAGCGTGCCAGTTGGCGTTCTTGTAGGGTAGTGGTGGCAAACCGATCATAACCGTGCTGAATCAAGGTTTGCAGCAAGGGGTTATCAGGTTGCCATGTCTGAATAATGACTTGCCCCAGTTTGTGACCACGACCTGCCCGACCCGCAACTTGCATAATCAACTGTGCAGTGCGTTCAGGTGCACGAAAATCACTGCTTAAAAACCCTGCATCCGCATCCAAAATCGCCACCAAAGTCACATGTGGAAAGTGATGTCCTTTGGCCAGCATTTGTGTCCCCAGCAAAATCGCCGCACCTTCGGTATTGGCACGCTGATAAATCGCCTCCCAACTGCCGACTCGTTGCGTGGTATCGCGGTCGACGCGCAGGATTGATATCTCACTAAAGTGCGTACGCAAAGTCTCTTCAAGTCGTGCTGTGCCTGTACCAGTGGGCAGCAAATTGGGAGATTTGCAGGTAGGACAAAGCGGTGGCAGTTGGCTGTGATAGCCGCAATGATGACAGTGCAAATGTGCGCGTGGGCTTTGATGCACGGTCAAATGCGCATCGCAACGTGGACAATCGGCTTGCCAGCCACAAGCATCACACAACAACACGGGCGCATAGCCACGCCGATTTAAGAAGATCAGCACCTGATCTTGCGCATCAAGTCGCTCACGAATCGCCTGAATCAGTGGTTTGCTGAGCCCGTTTTCGCGCGATTGCCCCCGTAGATCAATCAACTTCATATTGGCTAATGCCGCCCCACTGGCTCGCTCAGTCAGCTTGAGGTGCAATAGCTTATTCTGCTGTGCCAACTCAAGACTTTCGAGCGAAGGGGTCGCCGAACCCAAAACCACTGGCGCTTGGCTGAGTTGACCACGACGTAAGGCCAAGTCACGCGCATGATAACGAAAGCTATCTTGTTGCTTGTACGATAGATCATGCTCCTCATCGACCACCACCAAGCCCAAGCGCGGCAATGGGGTGAAAATGGCCGAACGTGTTCCAATGACGATGTGGGCTGCACCATTTTGTGCCATTTGCCATGCATTGAGGCGTTGTACATCGGTCATGCCTGAATGCAGCATCACCACATGAGCATGAAATCGCGCTTGAAACCGTCCAATGGTTTGAGGGGTCAGGCCAATTTCGGGCACAAGTACCAAAACTTGTTGGCCACGCTCCAACACGGGCTGCATCGCCTGCAAATACACTTCAGTTTTGCCGCTGCCCGTTAGCCCCTCCAACAAAATGCCTTGATAGCGGCCTAAGCATTGCTGAATCTGTGAGATCGCAACAGCTTGCTCTTTGCTTGGGGTTAAGGGTAGTTCTGCCAATTCGACAGGGTCAGGGCTGGCCTGATAGGGCTGAACAAACTCAACGGCCAAGCCACGTTTTTCGAGTTGTTTAAGCTGGCTGCGATTGACCCCCATCAGTTGCAATACGCTTTCAGGTGCGCCGCGCTGGTCGTGTAGATTCAAGATGTCGAAGGCCAGTTTCTGGGCTGAGCCAGTCTTGAAGTGGGTGGGCGGTAGCGGATCAACTACCCGCCAATAGTGATTCAAAATATCCAATGGTCGCCCTTGCCGCAGTAAGGTGGGCAATGCCATTAACAACACTTCACCAATCGGAAAGTGATAATACTGTGCTGACCAGACCAATAGCGGCAGCAGATCAGACCCAATTGCGGGTGCTTGATCCAAAATTTCAAAGGCAGCACGCAGCTTATGGGGCGCAACATCAGCGACATCGCCTTGGCCGATGACAATCCCAATCAACTTTTGACGACCAAATGGCACACGCACTCGACAACCCACGTCAGGGAGTTGGTGAGTCTCATCGGGCAATTGGTAGTCAAACAATTGAAACATTGGCACAGGGAGTGCGACACGGATCAAAGGGCGAGCATCGGTCACGTTGGTGGTATCCCTGTTCGTTTTTTTTGAGATGGGTACAACAAGTGGAGGTAGCTTGATGCTGAGATGCGCGCCTAAATCAGACACGCATCTTTTTTAAAATTAGTTGTCTGCCAGCTCCAATACGCCATCCATTTCGACCAATGCCCCACGTGGCAAGCTGGCGACACCTAACGCGGCGCGTGCAGGATAGGGCTGCACGAAGTATTCCCCCATGATTTGATTGACCAGTTGGAAGTTACCCAGATCAATCAAAAAAATATTCAACTTGGCGATGTCCGCCAGTGAGCCACCAGAGGCTTCACAGACGGCTTTTAAGTTATCAAATACACGGCGGATCTGTGCTTCAATGCCTTCGACCAAGACCATGCTATAAGGATCAAGGCCAATTTGACCTGAAAGATAAACGGTGTTGCCGACGCGAATCGCTTGGGAATAAGTGCCGATAGCAGCAGGTGCTAATTCGGTGTGAATCACGGTACGCGACATGCAAAGCTCCACAAGAAAATGACTAAAAACAGGATAAAACAAATCATAACGGATTGCGCGAGATTGCTACAGTCCCAAACTGTATTGAACAGTGTCATCCAGCTGACATTTTTGTGCGATTAGGCCAAGCCTTTAACCTTGAGCATGTAGTCGTGTGACAGGTGGGAAGTCCAGTAGCGCCCGAATTTCATGGATCAGACGTGCCAAATGGTCACGATCACGTACCAGCAGCGCCAAACGGGTTTGCTGATTTTCGATTTTGAGCTTTTCGACCCCAGCCTTGAGCTCGCGCACGCGATAGATCAACTCAGTGGTTTGCTCATCGGATAAGCCTTCACCAATCAACAGTGTGACAGGAAATCGAGGGTCTTCAGGCGTATGCTCCTGCCATTGCAAGGTTAAAATATGCTCAGGATGTTGTGCAATCTCATGCGCCAGATTGCTACAGCGTCGCCGATGGACAATCAGCCCACGTCGGGTCAAATGTCCCAGAATTGGATCACCCAAAATGGGGTTGCAGCAATGCGCATAGCGCAAATCGATCCCTTGTGTGCCCAAAATTAACTGATCTGAATTTTGTGCAACTGTTTGGTTGACCAGACGAGAAGCGACCAGTTGCGGCAGTAAATCCCCAATCGCAATTTGCTCAAACAAGGCTTCAGCATTGGGCAAGTGTTGCCACGAGAGTAGCGATTGCCAATCTTGCTCTGTCAGGTCTTGGATATTGCGTTTGTACAGCTTAAGTGCCCGATTTAGCGCTTGGCGGCCAACCGTGCGCTGCTCTTCAATATCTTGTTCACGCAAAATATTTTGAATTGCGCGTCGGGCTTTATGCGTATTAATAAAACTCAGCCAGTCGGGATTGGGATTGGCAAGCACATCGGTAATGATTTCGATGACTTGTCCGCTTTTGAGCGGAGTCCCCAGTGGCTTAATTACCCCGTCAATTTTGGCACCAATCGCATGATTTCCCAAAAATAGGCTGGCTGCATAGGCAAAATCAACCGCTGTCGCGCCTTGTGGCAACTCATGCAAATCACCATCAGGAGTATAGACCAGCACTTTGTCTCGATGCAGATAGTCGAGTAGGGCACTTAAAGTACTGCGTGCGCAATCCCGATCAATCAGCTCCGAGAGATTATGTAAAGAGGCTTGAATCGCTGAGCGGGTTGCCTGTGGCGCAGTTTCACCCAAAACCACCCCCAACCGTGCTGCATCACGCATCCGTGAAGTTTGTAGCGTCAGATCGACTTGCCCAGCCGCATCACGCACTGATAAAAACAACGCCTGATTGCCACCCGGCAAGGGATTGCGGATATGGTCACGTAGCTCTGACCACTCGAATTGCTGTTGTAGAGCTGTTGCTAACTGATCACAACCCACGACAGAGTCTAAAACTACCTCAAAAGCATGGGTGTTGAGTAGGGTAGTCAGGTCGCCATCGCCTCGAAAAAAACGCTGAAAAATCAATATATCATTATCGCGTGGAGTGATATGCCCGTGTAATCCAATCTCCTCAATCAGCGTATCTAACGCAAATGCCCGCTGTAATCTTAGCTCCATCCGCTGTTCGGCTGACTCTGCCAACGCAGCACTCAAGCGGGCAAACATATCAGGTTCAAGGTTTTCAAAGCAGAGTTTTTCAAGTTGATCTGCAATTTCATTCATACCGACCAAGCGTGCCATCGGCACAAAAATATCAATCGTCTCTTGCGCAATCCGTGCCCTTTTTTCGGCCGATAATGCTTCTAGTGTCGACATATTATGCAGGCGATCTGCCAGCTTAATCACGATCACTCGAGGATCATGCAGCGTGGCCATCAATATTTTACGAAAAGACGCGGCTTTATTGATTTGCTTGTCTTTCGAAATGGTCAGTTTGGTCACCCCATCAACCAGATCTGCCACGGTTGCCCCGAATTGGGCACTCACTTGTTCTTTGGTATAGTCAGTATCTTCGATCACATCGTGCAACAATGCGGCCATCAGACTATCAGCATCAAGTCGCATATGCCCCAAAATATCGGTTACCGCAATTGGGTGCAAAATATAAGGCTCACCGCTTTTGCGAATGACTCCACCATGTGCGATATCCGCAAACTCACATGCCGCCAAGACTAAAGCAACCTCAGATTCGGGCAAGTAAGTGCGCAATGTTTCTGCCAACTGATGTTGGGCGTGTTGCACTGCTTCACGGGGCATGATGGGATTCCTGTTTCAACAACATCGCAAAAAAGCTAGCCCTCCAATGAAAAGCAAAAGCTGATGGATGTCAATGTGGCAGTTCGCTTTTTTTGCTGCAAGACCCTACAAAAATAACCCAGCGTAGGCGCTGGGTGATCAGGAGATGGTCTAAGTCAGGGCTTGCGCGCGTTGTGGATTAAAAAAAGCTATCCAAACTCAAGGGCGCAAGTGCCATATCTAGTGGCGATGGCTGGCGTGGCTCATCTTTTTGTTTCAGGATGTCACGATTGACGTGACCTGCCGCAATTTCACGCAGTGCCATGACGGTAGGCTTGTCATTTTCCCATGGCAGCATTGGGTCTGCTGTGCCACGCGCCAATTGACGCGCACGTTTTGCGGCGACCAACACCAGCTCAAAGCGGTTGTCGACCGCGCCTAGACAATCTTCTACAGTCACACGGGCCATGTTGATCTCGTCAGATTAATCAAAAAAAGGAACAGAGCATTCTAAAGCAGCATGGCGATATGGACAAGCCTATTCACCGCTGATCAAGCGCGTCAACAATGCTTGCTGTCGGATCGCTTGCTGTGGCAAGGTCAGCCGTGCCGCTTGAATAATCGATTTGAGGTGATCAAGCGCGGTTTCGAATGTATCGTTGACCACCAGATAGTCAAAGCTGACATGCTGCTCAATTTCTGCCAATGAACCAGCCAAACGCCGCTCAATCACTGCATCACTGTCTTGCCCACGATTTGAGAGGCGTTCGCGTAGCGCTGCACGGGTGGGTGGCACAATAAAAATTTGAATAGAGTCAGGAAATAATCGTCGAACTTGGGCTGCGCCTTGACAATCAATTTCTAGCAGTACATCCTGCCCAGCGTGTAGCTGATTCATCACCGCTGCTTGGCTGGTACCATAATAGTTTCCAAACACCTCAGCATGCTCAATGAAGCCCCCCGCATTAATCTGCGCAATAAACTGCTCAACACTGACAAAATGATAGTGCAGCCCATCTTGCTCGCCCGTGCGCATTGCCCGTGTGGTGTGTGAGACCGAAACGCTTAATCCGTCGATTTGCGGCAATAAGGCTTTGACCAAAGAGGTCTTGCCTG
>JAYXXU010000135.1:0-7713 GCA_036019135.1 Pseudomonadota bacterium
TGTAGGCGTTGGAGTAACGGCTCGTGGCTGCTCAACGGGTTTTGGTGGCTCTGGCCGAGGCTGTACCACAGGCTTCGGCGGCTCGGGTTTAGGCTGTACCACAGGTTTGGGCGGCTCAATCGGCTTAGGTGGTTCAGGTTTGGGCTGTACCACAGGTTCAGGTGGCTGGGGTGGCTCAGGCAACAGTTCGACCGTTGGCGGTAAAATTACAATCCGTTCAGGCAGAGGCTTTGGCTCAGGCTTGGGTACTTGGATAAAAGGTATCGCAATACAAAGCAGTGCTGCACCAGCCACGAAGGCGATGTCACTACGCTTGAACTCTTGAATATCCCAAGGTAGACGATGACTAGACATTGCCAGCCTCCCTTAATACCGCAAACGAGACTTGACCAAAGCGCTGTTGGCTACACACTTGCATGATTTGCTTGAGCAAGGCGTAGGGCAGTTGTTGATCCGCCATGATGATGATTTGCCGCTGCTCAGTTTGGTTGATCACTTGGCTGGCTTCATATTGGTCGCGCTGCGCATTGAGTGCGCCTGCCAAGGCTGTAAAATCCTGTGCAGCGGCACTTGGGTCAAAATCCATCACCAGTTGATCGTTGAGCATGATCTGTGACTGGCTGACCGTCAGCACCAGACTGCGTTCTGCACCATCACTGGTGGTTGATTTTGGCAGTGTCAGGTCTTTGAGAGCAGGCATTTGCACAGGGTTTTGTGCGCTGACTAACAAGAAAAACACCAAGATGGTAAAAATATCCATCAATGAGGTCAGGCTGAGCTGCACGACTTGCCGTTGTTTTTGGCGTTGACGGGTTTGCCGTCTTTGGGTTGCACTCATTGGCCAGCCTCCAGTGCAGTCAGTTGTAGCTCTGGAAACAGGGGATACTTGGCCTCTGTTTGCGTACTACGGACAATCCGAACGGCATCCATGGTGTTGATAATCTGCTGATAGCTGACTCGATCGTCCACATTTAGTGTGGCACTACTGACCGTCGGATGCTGCGTTTTGAGTTCGCGCATCAGTTGGTTGAGTTGTGCATAGTCAAGCGTATTAAATTCGGCCAACTGCGTATTGTTGCTACGGTTTTTAACCACAATACGCTCTGGGTGCAGCAAAATATCTAACACAAAATCTGGCGGCGTTTGGATTTCACCCGCCGCATTACTCGGTTGATCGACCGATACAATACTGACTTGGACAAAAACGGCGTTCAGCAACAAAAACGGGATCAAAATCACCATCAGACTCATAAACGAGGTGATGTTAAGTTCGACCTGTGTATCGCGTTGACCGCGTGAGCGACGACGCATAGCGATCTCCTTGCCGTACCATCAAACCTGACGGCGTAATTGTCGAATCTGGTTTTGTACCTTCATGCTGATCATTTCGATGCTCTCAATCACATGCTGGGTATAGTTCTGTAAAAAGGTATAGGCCAGTAGCAATGGAATCGCAACCGCCAGACCAAATGCGGTGGTGTTCATCGCGACCGAAATCGCAGCAGAGAGCAAGTCACCTTTGAGCGCTGGATCAGCATTGGCCACCGATTCGAACGCTGCAATCAAGCCTTGCACCGTACCGAGCAGACCAAGCAACGTCGCAATATTGGCAAATGTGGCGACATAGCTGGTGCGGGCTTCAAGCCGTGGAATGGATTCCAGCAAGCCTTCTTCGAGAGCGCTTTCAACATGTTGCATATCTGCGCCTGAGTTGGCAGTGGTTAAGCCATAGTCCAGCACGCGACCCACTTCGCTATTGTCTTCGCGGGCTTGCAGCAGTGCTGCATCTGTATCGCCGTGCATCAATAGAGGTTGTACTTTTTTCCATAATGCTTGGTTTTGTTTTTTGACACGGCTGAGGAACAAATAACGTTCAACGATAATGGCAATACCCAGTGCACCGATCAGGAGGATCGGATACATAAAGAAGCCGCCGTTCTGGATAAAAGAAACGAAATTCACGGCTGAACACTCCTGTGTTAAGGACGGTTAGAGGTTGGTGTGTTGGAAAAAGGTTGGCTAAGCAGTTTGGTATATTGGGTTTCGCTGGCCAAGCGATCCCGATCTGTTGGGATCAATGATCCATCCAAGGCCGAGATCGACAGGGGGTTTTTAGGTGTGCTGAGCGGTTGCTCCTGCCATGGTAAAATATTAGTCACCCGTGGGCTATCAACTCGCGCAATGATGTCAGTTTGGCCGCTAGATTGTTGAGCAGCAGCTTCGGCGAGACTGCGCGGCGCGCTTGGATTGCTCTTGGTTTGTGCCAGTGCAAGGCCACTGCTGCCCAAGCCATAGAGCAGGATCAACAATAGGGATGAAATGTTGCGTAGCATATTCATGGGGCATCCTGCGCATCTGAAGGTGCAGCGGCTGGGTCAGTATCACTGACAGGCGTGGTCACGTCGGTTTCAGGTTCTGCGGCTGCAACAACGGCAGCAGCAGGGGCATTAAAACGAGTCAAGGGCATTTTAAGCTGTCGCTGTAAGACATTAATCCAGCGCTGCACAGTTCGATCATTGGGTACGAAGGCAATATATTGCTCATAGTGCGCCAATGCAGGCTGTGCTTGATTCAAATACAACTCTTGTAAAATCCCTTGGACATAGGGGATTTCAGGGGCAGTCATATTCAGTTGTTGGGCTTGAGCCAGTGCCTGCTGTGCCTCTTTAAACTGTCCGAGCTTGAGCAAGCTAATCCCACGCAACCAATGTGCTGCGGCACTGGGGCTCGTGCTGAGCATTGCATCGGCTGCTTTGAGTGCAGCATCATATTGTTTGTTTTGCCAACTCAGCCAGATGGTGTTGACTTGTGTTTCAGTGAAGCTGGTGGGTTTGATGATAGGACGATCATAAAAACCACTGGCCAACTCAGCGAGGCTATCTAAGCTGCGGGCGACCCACTGATCCCAGAGCGGCTGTTCGGGATCATGTAGCAAGCCCAAATTGGCACGATGCCACGTGAGGGCTTGCTCTTTGATGGGCTGGGTCTGTTCTTCAATCGCGATTTGGTACTCTTCGGCTTCAAGCTCACTAAGACCAGCAGGCGTAGGAGCATTGAGAATCCCTGTATAAAAACCCGCAAAGCTATTGCCGATATGAAACTGGGCTTGGGTCACAAACTCTGCCACATTCAAATCCACAATCGCTTGTTGCTGTTGCAGGAGAGTTTGGAGCGCGGCTTGTTTTTTGGCGATGCTATCGCGCAACGGCAAGCCAATTGAGATGGCTTGATACAGGTTGATTTGAGCAGCCGCCTGTTCAGTCAGTGCACGTGACTGCATATAGTCTAAGCGTGGCTTGAGCGCGGCTGGCCGATCTGGGCGTTTGGCAAAGGCCTGTTGGCGCTGTTGTTCTGCCAATTGAGCTGGCTTGTCATTACGAGTAACGGCGGCTTGATAGAGGCGTTCGCTAGCCTCAATAGACTGAGCAAAATCAGCTTGAGGATGACTCAAGTACTGCTGATACAGATTGATTTCAGCGCTTGATGCTTGGTTTGGGTTTTGCGCCAACCGTGCCTTACGCTCACTTTCGGCGGCCAACCAAAGCGCAGCAAGCGCGTTGCTGGGGTTGGTTTTTTGGTCGCGTTGTACGATGAGCTGGTACGTCTGGCTGGCGGCACGCCAATCCTCGATTTTTTCTTGGATGGCGACAATCCGTTCAGGAATGCCTTCTGCCTGTGGTTGGCCTACATGTGTACGATAAAACTGCTGTAGTGGAGCAATCGCATCAGCGGTTTCACCCAGTACCATGGCAGAGCGCCATGCGGCATCGACTTTGACACGATCTTCTACGCTGGCTTGGCTGGCCTGTTGATATAATTTGGCGGCTGCCTCAAGCTGACCTGCTTGTTGGGCGTGATCAGCTTGTTTGTACAAGCTGGCCGCCAGTTGGTTTTGATAGCGGGTGACTTGTTCTGCTTTGAGATTTGGCAGTGCGAGTACCGCCCGATAGTTTTTTTCGGCTTCTGTCCATTGTTGCTGGTCAAAATAGGCGTTGGCCAAGACAATTTGGGTGCTTTGGCGTTGCTCAGCGTTGAGATTAGGCAGTTGCAAGGTTTGTTGTGCCAATTCGACGACCGTGCCGAGTTGCTCTTTTTCGAGATAGTGTGCCAACACCGTGAGCATAGCTTCTGCGGCTTGCGGTTTATCTGCAAATGTGCTGGCGTAGCGCTGGGTCGCTTGTTTTTGTGCGCTAAGACGTTCAGCTTGCTGTGCATTGGTGGCATTTTTGAGCAGGGCTTGATACGACAGTAAGGCAAAATAGCCTGACTCTGCGGGATCCGTGCCTCGCGGCTGATCATAGGCCAATTGCTCGAACACTTGAATTGCCTCTGGGTATTGCTCACCACGATACAGCGTATCAGCCTGCGCTTGTAATATTCGGACTTGATCGGCTGAATTGGCAGCCAAGGCTAATTGTTGCTGATACAGGGTTGCGGCAGTTTGGTAGTCACGTCGCCGTTCGTTGATCTGGGCTTGATTTTGTGCGCTAGCATGATAGTGCAGTGCAAGCGTATCTAAATGTGATTTGAGCAATGGCCGAATGCGCGCTTGTTGCTCGGCACTGGCTTGCTGCATGTATTCGCCATCTAGCGCAAAGCGTTTGACGTAATCATGTTTGGCACGAATGATATCTTGCGCAAAACCTGCATCAGTATAAACCTGAATCAAGGCTTGGTTAAACTCAGCCGCTTCGGTCGAAAGCGGATGCTGCTGAATAAATTTCTCGTAGGTTTGAGCGACATCAAATGGTTGTTTTTGCTCGATATAGCGCTGGCTCACTTCGCGATACAGTCGAATCTGCTCGGCATCTAGTGGTTGATTGGCATAATACTTGGCCAAGGCGCTTGCACCACCAAGCTGGGTGAATACCAGTGATAGTGTGCGATAGCTGTCTTGTAGTCGCACTTCTTCTGACTTGGTACGCTCAGTTTTGGGTTCAAGGTGGTCAATCAGTCGTTTAAATGGCGCAATGGCATCTTCGAAGCGACCAGAGCGATAAAACGCCCATGCCAATTGATATTGGGCTTGTGGCCAAAAGCGATGACTGGGTTCAAGGTTGCGTAAAACCGCCTGATAGCCTGTGATGGCTTCGCGATAGCGCTGATTGATGAATGCATCTTCTGCAATCCGAAAATTGCCTTCTGCGGCATAGATAGAGCTGGGGTTTTGCTGCAAAATCCGTTGAATGATTGCTGCCGACTCGGTGGTTTTGCCCAATTTATCAAGGGTGCTGGCATACTCATACAGGATCTCATCGCTCGGTGCTTGCGTACGCTGAATCCGCTGTTGGTAGTGTGCAGCTCGTCGCTCTAACGTGATGCTATCGTCTGGGATTTTGCCAAATTTAAGCTGGTCAGCCAGTCCCAACAGGCTATTGATGCTGGCGGGGTCTTCGGCTTGTTCAGCCTGTTGCATCAACTGATCATATAGTTGTGTGCTGAGTCGTTGCTCATCTTGCGCTGATAGCGATGGACTGCTACTGACTCTGGGTGCAGGCGCGGGTGCGGCGTTTTCGAGGTCGGCCAAAGTGCCTGTCGCTGCAAGACTGGCGGTATTGAGGTGAACCAGCAGCATGGCGGCTGCAAGCGACGATAAGGCAATACGCATGCTCAACGATCCTTGCTGGCAGATTGATCTAGCCGTTGTAGGCCAAGAAGGGCTTCAGTCAGATAGCGGGTCAAGTATTCTTGACGTTGCTCTAGCTGTGCTTGGATACGGGTATTGAGTGCGATACGATCTTGTTGGTCGGCATCCTCAAACTGTTTTTTGACTCGGTCATACTGTTGACGAATGTCGGCCAAACGCTGTTGGTCTTCTGTGTTGATATTACGCTGCGCTTCAAGTGTGACCAAGCGCTGTTGGTATTGCTGTACCCGTTGGCTGAGCAAATGGGTTTGCCGACGCTGTTGTAAAATCGAAAAAATATCTACTTGATCCAACAGTTGTGCCCAGACGCCGCCAATATCACCGCGGGGCAAGACAGGCTGTGACAACAAGACAGGATCGGCTGTACCTGTTGGAAAAAACTGCAAAATATCAGTTTGCTCTAGTTGAGTGCGTAGATCGTTCAATCGCGCCGATTGTGCTTTATATAAGCGACTGGCTTCACTGTAACGCTCGCGGGCTTGCGGGCTGTCTTGCTCCTCAAGCGCACGGGCGGACAACAGCCAGCCTTCTTGTACCAAAGGATCAGCGGGATGGCGGCGAGAAAGCTCCGTCGCAAAATTATAGCTGCGCTGATAGTCGCCCAATTGATAGAACACATGGGCACTGGTCAACAAGGCTTGATTGCTATACGGACTATCTAGTCGAATATGTCGTAAGGTTTCGCGTGCAAATTCGCTCTGTTGATAGGTCAGCCGCAAATAGGCCAAGGACAGCGCGATTTTGTCGCGCAAATTCAAGCGCTCTTGCTCACTGATGCTTTCAAATTCTAGATCCGTACCTGTATTGGTCGCCTCTAAATAACGTAGGCGCACAGGCGCATTCAGATCACGACCCGCAGGTTTGCTGAATGGATTGAGTTCGGCCAACATGGATTTGCTGGGTTCATCGCTGGGGCGCGGCTGTACGATGACAGGGATTTTAGGCTCTTGATTTTTAAGCAAGGCTTCCAAAATCTCCAGCGCAAGGGTACGGCGTTGGGCAATTTGTGCTTCGGTCAGCGGCTGTTGCGGTCGCGACTCTGGCCGTAACAAGGCCAATGCGAGGTTATAGCGTGCCATCACTCGAAAGAATGGCGAAGTTGTCTGAAACGATTGCAAGAGCTCCACGGCATCATCGGTGCGCCCCTCACGCAGCAGGATATTGGCGACCATGATGGTGCGCTCGCTGTCCTGAGCTGGGGTCAGTAGTTGTGGCGGCTGTCGAAGAAGATTGAGTGCCAGCGAGTTTTGTTGGTTTTGATAGAGCAGCTTGCCGTACCGCAGCCAAGTTGAATTGCGATGATTGGATAATACATCCGTGCCTCGCGCCCGATTCAGGGCAGCATCTGACTCACGAATCAGACCATAGCGAGCATATAGGTCACTGAGTAAGACATTCATTGAGCCTGTAGCGTGTAACTCAAGGCGTGGGTTGCCCAAAAAAGTCGTGAGTGCATCATAGGGTTTATTTTGATAATGGTAGTACAGGGCATGACCAAAATGTGCTTCACGTACATCGCGACGGGTTTCGACGCTATTGGCTGATACCAGTGTGCTGGCTATGCTGCAAGGGATCACCAATAATAGCGCGATACGTAGGCCATGTTGTACGCGTTCGGTCAGCCGATATTGCGACAAGCGCTGTGTCGTCAGTTGATCAATCATAATCTGGCCACTCAACCCATCTAAACTGTGCTGGATTCACTCGATTTGGCTCAACCCATTGGACGCCAATCACTTGTCTGGCTTGACGCTTGCGCACGTTGATCCGCTGCTGGATGGCAGGCCGTGTGTTCTGTGGGCTACGATCAATCACGTCGATGACGAATTGATGCTGCCCCAGATTCAGGTTGTTTTCCCACACGGGGAATTGACCACCTTGACGCAGGCTGTTCAGCGCGGCTTGATCGAGCCGATGTTCTGCAATGACACGACCATTAAGCGAGAGCTTCAGATCAATCGCTTGGGCTTGGATGCTGGGTGACATGCCAAACAGCACCATACTTCGCTTTGGAAAACGCAGCTTCTGCTCCATCCGTGACAATTCACGGTCGAGTTGCAATACAT
>JAYXXU010000136.1:0-21230 GCA_036019135.1 Pseudomonadota bacterium
TGGGTGTGGTTGGCTTAGAGTCTGGCCTGCCTGTGATTTTCGGTGTGCTGACCACAGACAGTATTGAGCAGTCGATTGAGCGTTCAGGGACGAAGGCGGGCAATAAAGGTTCGGATGCGGCATTGACAGCCATTGAGATGGTTAATTTGCTTAAGGCGTTGTGATGAGTAGCCCAAAACCCCGTTTTGATGCGGTCAAAAGCGCGCAGCACGCGCAGCAAACGGCGCAACGCAAAGCCCGTCGCTTTACCCTGCAAGGGCTATATGAGTGGCAAATGACCCAAAATCATGCGCATGAGATTGAGGCACGCACGCGTGTCACCAATGCGATGCACAAGGTTGATTTGGCGTATTACCATACTTTGTTGTCGAGCATTATTCGGGATGCCGAAGCGTTGGATGCATTGTTTACGCCTGTGTTGGATCGCGAGTTTTCGGCACTAGATGGTGTGGAGCAGGCGATTTTGCGGATTGGGACGTTTGAGTTACGGGATCGCCTTGAGATTCCATACAAGATTGTGATTGATGAGGCGATTGAGTTGGCCAAGCATTTTGGCGCAACCGACAGCCATAAGTATATCAATGGTGTACTGGATCGTTTGTCTATGCGGTTACGGGCGGTTGAACGTGGTCTTGAGCCACCTGAGACCGATCAAGCTGATCAGGCCGATGATGCAGACTAAGCATCGTTGGCTGCTGGTGAATCAACCCTCTGCTGAACTGTGTTAGCAGGGGGTTTTGTGTATCTATATGAATGAATTTGAGCTGATTCAAGCCTATTTTGCGGCTGCCGCTGCCGAGGTTGTCCCCGATGCTCAAGTGGTATTGGGGATTGGTGATGACTGTGCATTATTGCAGCCGCCTATGGGTCAACAGTTGGCGATCAGCACCGATACCTTGGTGGCAGGTCGGCATTTTCCTGAGCAGACAGATGCCTTTTCTATCGGTTGGAAAGCGGTTGCGGTTAATTTATCCGATCTGGCAGCAATGGGAGCAATGCCACACAGTATCCTGCTGGCGCTCAGCTTGCCGAGTGCAGATGAGGGTTTTTTGCGGGAGTTGAGCCGTGGCATATTCAGTATCTGTCAGCAGTATGGCGTGCGCTTGATAGGGGGCGATACTACACGTAGCCCTGTGCTGAGCTTGACCTTGACTGCGCTGGGCTGGATACCACAGGGTCAGGCGATTACTCGTGCAGGTGCGCAGGTTGGGGATTGGATTGTGGTCACAGGCACGTTGGGTGACGCGGCTTTTGCATTACAGCATTTGGACAGTTCCCTACAGCATCGCTTGGATCGTCCGACCCCGCGTGTAGCATTTGGGCAAGCATTGCGGGGCATCGCGCACGCAATGTTGGATATTTCGGATGGATTGCGGCAGGATCTCGGCCACATCTTGCAGGCCAGTCGGGTGGGCGCGGTGCTGGATGTGCTGGCATTGCCGCTTGATCCAATTTTGAGGAATCTGTCATTAAATCAACAGGTCACATATGCATTGGTGGGTGGTGATGATTACGAGCTGTGTTTTTGTATTGCGCCCGATGCTTGGCAAAATGTGGTACAACTGGCGGATCAGCATGCACTTGCAGTGACCGTAGTGGGGCGTGTGACGGATTCAGGAACGCTACAACTGATGGTGGGTGATCAGCCCTATTCATGTGACCAAACAGGATTTATGCATTTTGAATAAAAAAGCACTGCCACCCATCCCAAATTTGCATGGCGTGGATCGCCTTTGGGTTTTTTTGGGGGTGGGACTGGGTTCTGGCCTCACGCCTAAAGCACAGGGGACATCAGGTTCAGCAGCGATTTTATTGTTGGTGCCGTTGTTGGTTTGGTTGGGGTTTTGGCCAAGCCTATGTTTAGTGCTGTTGGTCAGCGTAGTCGGCGTGCCGATTTGTGGCAAGACTGCGGCGCTGATGGGCGTACATGACGATGGTCGGATTGTCTGGGATGAGTTTGCGGGGCAATTGATTGCGCTATTGCCGTTGATTTATGTCGGTGCATTAACAGGTTGGAACTTGCCGAGCTTGCTGTGGGTGTTGTTGGCATTTGGCTTGTTTCGGTTATTTGATGTGTGGAAGCCATGGCCGATTAGCTGGCTGGATCGACAGGTGCATGGTGGTCTGGGCATCATGTTGGATGATCTGGTGGCAGGAGTGATCGCGGCAGCCGTGCTGTGGCTGGCATTGTGGCAGTGGTTTTAGGTTGGATCAAACAGTAACAGCAAAGGTTAGGGCGTAGATATGACAGCATTATCTGTGATTATTTTGGCGGCGGGTAAAGGCACGCGGATGAATTCACGCTTGCCCAAAGTCTTGCAGCCGCTGGCCAATCGTCCGCTGCTGGCGCACGTGTTGCAGTGTGCTGAACGACTGTCAGCGGATCGTACCATTGTGGTGTATGGGCATGGTGGGGCAGCCGTGCAGGCAGCGTTTACGGATCCTGCGATTGATTGGGTTGAGCAGGCGGAGCAATTGGGGACGGGGCATGCGGTGCAGGTCACTTTGCCTGTGTTGCCGACTCAAGGTCAGAGTTTGATTTTGTATGGGGATGTGCCGTTGGTACAACCAGACACCCTGAAGCGCTTACAAGTTGCTGCCCAGTCTGGCTTGGCGATGATCACCCAAACCTTGGATAATCCCACAGGTTATGGCCGCATTGTGCGTGAGGCGGGACAGATTGTCCGTATCGTTGAGCAAAAAGATGCCGACAAAAACGTGCGTGCGATTCAAGAGGTGAATACGGGGATTTATTGTGTTGACAATGCATTGCTGCATCGTTGGCTGCCCAATTTATCCAATCACAATGCCCAGTCCGAATATTATCTGACCGATATTGTGGCGATGGCGGCGGCGGATGGGATTGCGATTGGCAGTATCCAGCCGAGTCAGGATTTTGAGGTTGAAGGCGTGAATGATCGTCGTCAATTGGCAGGACTAGAGCGGCGTTATCAGCGTTATCAAGCTGACCAGTTGTTGCTGACTGGGGTGACATTGCTTGATCCTGACCGCTTTGATTTGCGTGGGCGCTTATCGGTCGGTCAGGATGTGTTGATTGATGTCAATGTGGTGATCGAAGGCGATTGCTACCTTGGCGATGGCGTCAGGATTGGTGCAGGTTGTCTGCTGAAAAACGCACGGATTGGTGCGGGGACGCAGGTACAGCCCTATAGTGTGTTGGATGATGTGACGATTGGGGCGAGTGCGACGGTAGGGCCATTTGCACGGTTGCGACCTGGCACGGAGTTGGCGGATGATGCGCATATTGGCAACTTTGTGGAAGTCAAAAACAGCCGAATTGGGCGCGGTAGCAAAGCCAATCATTTGGCCTACATCGGTGATGCGGTGGTGGGTGCAGGCAGTAATATTGGTGCGGGCACGATTACCTGCAACTACGATGGGGCACGTAAGCATCAAACCGTGATTGGTGAGCGAGCCTTTATTGGTTCGAATAGCTCACTGGTTGCGCCTGTGAGTATCGGCGATGGGGCAACAGTCGGTGCAGGGTCAGTGGTCACCAAGTCCGTCGAAGCAGGCAGTCTTGCAGTCGCGCGCGGCTCGCAACGCAATATCGCCAATTATCAACGTCCAGTAAAAGGTCAGTAACGTCTATGTGTGGCATCGTCGGTGGGATTGCAGAGCGCAACTTGGCGCAAGTGTTGGTCGAAGGGCTAAAGCGGCTGGAATATCGCGGCTACGATTCGGCGGGGCTTGCGTTGATTCAAGATCAACAGGTGATCCGTGAGCGACAGGTCGGTAAGGTCTCGGTGTTAGAGCAAGCGGTGAAGCTACGCCGCCTCAAAGGTTCTTTGGGGATTGCGCATACCCGCTGGGCAACGCATGGTGAGCCCTCAGAGGCCAACGCGCATCCACACTGTTCGGGGAGCGTTGCGGTAGTACACAATGGCATTATTGAAAACTATCAAGAACTCAAGTCTGAGCTAGAAGCAGAGGGCTATGTGTTTAGCTCGCAAACCGATACTGAAGTTGCGGCACATTTGGTGCATCGTGCGTATCAGCAATTGGGGGATTTGTTGGCGGCTGTACAGGCTGTCATGCTGTTACTGCACGGTGCTTATGCATTGGGCGTGGTCAGTGCTGATCAACCCGATCAGTTGATTGCAGTTCGCTCAGGCTCGCCGTTGGTAGTGGGGTTGGGGATTGGCGAAAACTTTATCGGCTCAGATCAGTTGGCTTTGTTGCCAGTGACCAATCGGTTTATCTATCTCGAAGAGCAAGACGTGGTGCGCCTGACCCGTGATCAGGTTGAAATCTATCAAGCAGGTCAACGGGTGGCGCGTGAAGCACATGAGCTAGATGCCAGTGTGACCAATGCTGATAAGGGTCAGTTTAAGCATTACATGCTCAAAGAGATTTATGAGCAACCTGAAGCGATTCATCGCACCTTGTTTGCCTGCCTGACTCAGCATGGTTTGCGACCAGAATTTTTGGTGCAAGGTCAGCAGGCCTTGCGCGATATTCAGCAGCTTCAAATCATTGCCTGTGGTACTAGCTATCATGCGGGTATGGTGGCCAAATACTGGTGTGAGCAACTGCTGCGTCTGCCGTGTCAGGTCGAAATTGCCAGCGAATTCCGCTACCGCGATCCTGTCACTAGCCCGAATACCTTGGTGGTGTGTATTTCACAATCAGGTGAAACCGCAGATACCTTGGCGGCCTTACGAGATTTGCAGCGCCAAAACATCCAAGGCTTGGTCAGCTTGGCCTTGTGCAATGTGCCAACCTCGTCGCTCGTGCGCGAAACGACCTTGCATTTGCTGACTGAGGCAGGCCCTGAGATCGGTGTGGCCTCGACCAAAGCCTTTACCACACAGTTGGTCGGATTAAAACTGTTGCTGTTAAAACTCGCGCAAGTTCAGCAGCGACTGTCTGCGCAACAAATCGAAGCCACAGTGCATCAGTTGTGGCAGATTCCTGCCTTGGTACAAGCGACTTTGGCATTAGATCCTGCGATTGAGCAGATGTCACATGCGTTTGTCGAAAAACGTCATGCCTTGTTTTTGGGACGCGGGATTGAATACCCGATTGCGCTAGAAGGTGCATTGAAGCTCAAAGAAATTTCGTATATCCACGCCGAAGGCTATGCAGCGGGTGAGCTCAAGCATGGGCCATTGGCCTTGGTCGACAATGACATGCCGATCATTGTCTTGGCGGCGGATGATGCGTTGCTTGAAAAGCTCAAATCCAACATGCAAGAAGTGCAAGCGCGTGGTGGCGAGCTGTTTGTGTTTGCTGATCAAAACAGTGGCATTCAGGCAGAATCGCGCGTGCATGTGGTGGATATTCCATCGGTCAATGGCATTCTTGCGCCGATCATTTATAGCGTGCCTGTACAGTTGCTCAGTTATCACGTGGCCGTGTTGCGCGGTACGGATGTAGATCAGCCCCGCAACCTCGCCAAGAGTGTCACAGTCGAGTAATCAGCGAGTGACTTCGCCTGTATTGCTGGCATGAATCCCAGATTGATCTCGATCTGGGATTTTTTTTGATTGACAGGTTCTTTTTTAGAACTTATTGTGCAAACCAGTCGGTTGCATGATGGTTGATACGTTGCGCTGCGTGTATACCGATCCTTTTTTATTTGACTCTACTGGGGTGATGATGCGTCCGTTTGAAGCAACATCTAAATCTAAACCGTCCTCATGGTCTTGGGCGCAATTTCCGAAGCATATCTATGTGCTTTTAGTGATTTTTTTTATGGGGATTTCTGGTTTTTTGGCATTTTATGAAGGCGCGACCAAATACAGCTTGTTGGTATTTCAGCATGATGCACAATTGATGGAGAAGGTCGCCACGGCGAAGGCGCAACCGTCTGTTCAAACGATTACGGCGGTGAGTACGGAAGTTGGTTTTTTTTCAAACTTGGTTGCACCCGAACGTTTTACCAATTCAAGATTGTTAGATTTATCCTTATTTTATAACCAACTGAGTCCCTATGCGAATGCAGTTCTGGCGATTCATATCTTTTTTTCGAGCTTTTGTATGATTCTGGGCGGCTTTCAGTTTTGGCCAGCCTTCCGTAAAAAATACATGTCACAGCATCGTACCTTCGGCAAGATTTATATCGTGACTGTGCCGATTGCGATGGTGACCGCCATTTTGTATCTGTTGTCGGTCAAGCCCGATGAGTTGTACACCCATTTTACGGGTTATGTCGCGCTGTGGATCTTGGCGGTGATTACGCTGCTGGGGATTGTTGGTGCGATGCGTGCGTTACAGCACAAGCGGATCTATGAGCATCAGGCCTATATGGCATTGACTTTTGGGGCGCTGATGATTGCGCCGATGTTACGGTGGAATTGGGTGGGACTGGGACTATTGTTTCCACAAATTGATCAAGAAACCGTCAACCTCATAACGCTTATATTACTGATCCCAGAAAACCTGTTGATTGCCTATGGTCTGATGTTGATTAACCGTCAGTGGCAACGTCCGCAATGGAAGCGTGCTGTGCAGCCGTTTGCCAGTCGATGCGATCAGATGATTCGCCTTGTACTTCCAATGTTGTATGTGGGGGTGTTGCTGATGGGGGGATTAATCGCCAGTCAGTATCTGTTTGATCTTCCTGCATGGATTCAAGCGCTATTCAGTCAATTTACCCCACTGTCTTATGTGACCAATCTACAGGCTGTCTTTGAGCAGTTTGGCTGGTTGCGACAGGGATTTGCGCTGAGTGTGATCAGCACGTTGGCTTTGGCGGTGTATGTGCTGGGAATCATGATCCGTCGCAATCAAACCTCGGAGTTGGTCGTGCCGATGGGACTGGCTTATGCGTTATCGGTGGTTGGCGTGATCGCGGCGGGTAGCAGTATTGCGCTGGGTTGGCAGATTGGGATTCAGCCTGAAGCGGCGATTTTGTCGGGTGGTACGGTCTATGTGGCTGGTGGCTTGCTGATTTTGTTCTTTACGTTGATGTGGACGATTGCAATCGTGCAGCGATGGTCTGCCCAAGCCAAAGAAGCGTTGGTGTTTTTGATTGGGATTGTGCCATTCCCTGCATTCTTGCTTGTGGTGCTGTGGGTCATGCAATTCGTGCCGTTGCCGACAGCGTATGTGTTGGCTGGACAGGGCTATCAAGTTGCGGCTGGGGCGTCGTTGTTCATGTTGATTCCAGCATTTTTTTATGTGGTGTACGGTCAGGCGACACGCGTCTACAACTAACGTGATTGAGGTGAGTATGCGAAATCAACAACCGTCATTGATGGTGAGTTCAGGTGGGATTGAACTGGCGGTGTATACCGTAGGTACTGCGCCAACCCTTGGCGAGGATAAGCCTGTTCTATTGTTTGCGCAGGGGTTTCCAGATCGGGCGTTTTTTTGGGATCAGATTGTGGCATTGCTACAGGATCGCTGTTTCATTATGACCTTTGATTTGCGTGGTACAGGGCAGTCCACCCCTATTAAAGGGGTCAAACCGTATCATTACGATGCTTTGGTCGATGATGTCTATACGGTGATTGATACGCTGAGTCCGCATCATCCAGTGCAGTTGATTGGGCATGATTGGGGTGGGCTGTATGGCTGGGAGGTTTGCCAAGATCAGCGGGCGATTGGGCGAATCAAAACATTCTATACCTTGTCTCCGAGCCTTGATCAGATCGGCTTGTGGATGCGGCGACGTGTACTCAAACCGACCCCAAAACATCTGTATCAGTTGTTCAGTCAATTGTTTCGCAATAGTTTGATGCTGTTTTTTGCGCTGCCGTTATTGCCAGTTTTGCTTTGGCGTTCCTCGCTGGCGGCGAAGATGATGGGCTATTTGTATCGTAAGTTTGATGGATTGACGTTTGAGCCGTATGACAGTTTACAGCAGGATGCGATTCATTTTTTAGGTATTTATCGCGCGAATCTGCTGAGAAAGGTGTTGATGCCTAGACCTCAAGCTTGCCTTGTCCCCGTACACGCCGTGATTGCGGAGCGTGATCCATTCTTGCCGCCATGGACGTTTGAGGAAGCACCGCATTGGGCGGCAGATTATCGAGAAACCTACATTGATGCATCGCATTGGGCGCCATTGAGCCAGCCGAAACGGATTGCTGAGCTGATTGAGCAGGGTTGGGCAGAGGCGCGTTAGATTGTTTGCGGTGATTGTTTTTTTTGAGCACACAGGTTCTTTTTTGGAAGTTGTTTCGTCTGAGTGGATGCTAAAGAGTAGGAGAGGCATATGACTTTTGTTGTATTAGAAGATTGTATTCGTTGTAAGCATACAGACTGTGTCGAAGTCTGTCCTGTCGATTGTTTTTATGAAGGGCCTAATTTTTTGGTGATTAATCCCGATGAGTGTATTGATTGTGCGCTGTGTGAGCCAGAGTGTCCGATTGATGCCATTCGAGCGGAGGATGATGTGCCGAGTGAGCAAGTGGCGTTCATTGCGCTGAATGCAACGTTGTCACAGCATCCCAACTGGACGCAAATCACCCAAAAAAAACCTGCTTTGCCTGATCATGCAGATTGGAAAGGGGTGGCAGGTAAGCTGGCCGAGCTGGATCGCCACGGTGCTTAATCCATCGGTACACCCTGCATCGTTACAAGATACATGGGGTCGGCAAATTCGTTATTTGCGGTTGTCGGTGACGGATCGCTGTGATTTTCGCTGTGTGTATTGTATGGCGGAGGATATGCAGTTTTTGCCGCGCCAATCGGTATTGTCACTGGAGGAGCTGGTACAGGTTGCAACGGCATTTGTGGACTTGGGGGTTGAAAAAATCCGTCTGACAGGGGGCGAGCCGTTGGTTCGCGCTGGATTGGTCGAGCTGGTGGGGCAGTTAAGACAGTTACCCATGCTCAAGGAGTTGGTGTTGACCACCAATGGCGCACGGCTAAAACAACTGGCACAGCCGCTGAAAGCTGCTGGCTTGGATCGGATCAATATTAGCTTGGATACGCTCGATCCTGTGCGGTTTCGGCAAATGACGCGTACAGGTCATTTGCAGGATGTACTGGATGGAATTGAGGCGGTACAGCAAGCGGGCTTTTTGGGAACTAAACTGAATTGCGTGCTGCTACAAGGATATAACGATCAAGATCTGTGGCCGTTGCTTGAGTTTGCTCGACAGCATCAGTTGGATTTGACTTTGATTGAGGAGATGCCGCTAGGTCAGATTGATTCGCATCTGCGGGCTGAGAGTCAGCTCAGTACCGATACGGCGCTGGCGATGTTACGTCAACATGTGACTTTGTTGGCCACAGATGAGCGGAGCGGGGGGGCCTGCGCGATATTTTCGGATGCCAGATAGTCCGATTCGGCTGGGGTTGATTTCGCCCAATAGCCATAATTTTTGTGGCGATTGCAATCGGGTCAGGGTGACGGCGACAGGACGTTTGTTGTTGTGTTTAGGTCATGAGCTTGGCGTGGACTTGCTGCCGACATTGCGGCAATTTCCTGCTGATCAGGTACGTCTAAAACAACAGATTATTCAGGCCATGCCGCTTAAACCTGAGCGACATTTTTTTGAGCCAGATCAGCCCCCACAGATTGTTCGGTTTATGAATATGACAGGTGGGTAGGGTTATATCTTGAAAATTGAGGAGCATGATGATGTCTGCATTTGCACATGAAAGAGTACTCAGCGTTCATCATTGGAATGAGACGTTATTTAGTTTTACAACGACCAGAAGTCCAAGCCTACGCTTTAAAACAGGGCAGTTTGTGATGATCGGTTTGGAGGTTGAACATAAGCCATTGATGCGCGCGTATTCGGTTGTCAGTGCGCATTATGAGGATCATTTAGAGTTTTATAGTATCAAGGTGCCAGATGGTCCGTTGACGTCCAAACTCCAGCATTTACAGGTTGGTGATCAGTTGTTGGTGAGCCGCAAGCCAACAGGCTCATTGATTATGGATAATTTAAAGTCGGGCAAGCATTTATATTTGCTTTCAACGGGCACAGGACTGGCACCATTTATGAGTGTGGTGCGTGATCCTGAGTTTTATGCGGCGTTTGACAAAATCATTTTAACGCATGGTGTGCGTTATCAAAGTGAGTTGGGTTATTTTGAGCATATTACTGAGGATTTGCCTGCGCATGAGCATTTTGGTGATTTGGTGCAGTCACAGTTGATTTATTATCCAACGGTGACGCGTGAGCCATTTGAACGACAAGGGCGTTTGACCGATTTGATCGCGTCAGGACAGCTCTTTCGTGATATTGGCCTGCCCCCCTTAGATCCAGCAACTGATCGTGTGATGATTTGTGGTAGTCCTAGTATGTTAAAAGATTTGGTGGTGTTGTTGGAGGCGCGCGGTTTTGTTGAAGGTACCAGCCATGCGCCTGGTGATTATGTGATTGAACGAGCTTTTGTCGAAAAATAGCCCGCTCTGCCAAGCGCTACAACTAGCCATCGTCGCGCTTGGCAAATGGAATCACCATTTGCGGCATATACCACCGCGTCTGAGTGGACTTGGCAGTGCAACGCGGTTCGCATGCGAAGCGTCAACAGACCTTAGCCTTGAGCAGATTTTTTGGCCTGAAAGGCGATCATGCCTGCTCCAATTCTTGGGGTAACATGTCGTGCGTCGATGGGTTCACCGCATTCGGAGCAGACCAGTACAGGCGTGAATTTGTGCCCGCAGGTTTGGTGGACATATTCCAGCGGTGCGCCGAGTCCTTCATCCATCCATTGGTCGCCCCATTTGACGATACTGAGCAACACAGGATAAAGATCACGGCCTTTTTCGGTCAGCCGATATTCCATCCGTTCCTGCCGATCATGGTAGGGGACTTTTTTGAGAATCTCGTGTTCGACCAGTCGCTTGAGTCGTTCGGACAGGACATGACGGGTCACGCCCAGATTGGTCTGAAAATCATCAAAACGCCGAATCCCCAAAAAAGCATTACGCAGAATCAGCATCGTCCAACGGTCACCGATGACCGATAGAGTTCTTGCGACGGAGCAGGGTTGATCCCCGACATCTTGCCACTTCATAGCCACCTCGACTGATTGATCCGTCAAGTTTACACCATACAAGTCAGTTTTTCTGCTTGACAGGTTCTTTTTTAGAACCTAATGTCGGGTCAGTATCTGATAGAGGTTCAATCAATGGCAAGATCTGATACGCAGGCGTTGATTGAAGTTTATGTAGATCGCTTGATGGCATCGTTTGGTTTGAGGAGAGTTTGGATGGATATTCGTAGTATGAGTGGCTTGCAAGTGATGCAAGCATTTGCCCAAGGCTTGATTCCTGAGCCGAGTATTGCCAAGACCATGCCCATGACGGTGGAGCTGGTGGAGCTGAATCGGGTGGTGTTTCGCGCCACGGCCAATCATACCCACACCAACCCATTGGGCGGTGTGCATGGCGGCTTTGCGGCGACAGTGTTAGATTCGGTGACAGGTTGCGCAACACATACCGCACTCGCCGCAGGTGAAGGCTATGGCACGATTGAGCTGGGTGTGAAGATGTGCAAGCCGATTCCTTTTGATGTGCCGTTGCGGGCAGAAGGTCGGGTGATTAATCAGACCCGTTCGCTGGTGATTTCTGAAGGGGAAATTCGCGATGATGCAGGCACGTTATATGCCTACGCCACTGCGACTTGTATGATTTTGCGTTAATCACTGTGCTGTTGTCGTGGCAGGATGTGCTGAGGATTGCGGCAACCTGACCGAATCAATCAAAAGGAGTCTATACCATGCTGCAACCACAGCGCATTGGGTCGCTTGATGTGTATATTGAAGGGACAGGGTCACAGACCATTGTGATGGTGCATGGCTGGCCTGATACCTATCGAGTCTGGGATGCACAGGTCAATGCGCTGGCTGCGGATTATCGTTGTGTGCGGGTGACGTTGCCCAACTATGCGGAGCAAGGCGCACGCAGTCGATATAGCATTGATGCGGTCGCACATATGCTAGCGCAGGTGGTGCAAACGGTGTCCCCTGATCAGCCTGTGATTTTATTGTTGCATGATTGGGGCTGTGCGTTTGGTTATCGGTTTTATCAGCAACATCCCGAGCGTGTTAGCCGCCTGATTGGATTGGATATCGGCGATGCTGCCTCACGCGCCCATTTAAAGTCATTGAAGTGGTATCAGTTGGCGATGTTGGGCACGTATCAGTTGAATCTGGCGGTGGCGTGGCTCTTGCCTGAAGTGCTGGGCACGAGCATCACGCGTGGTTTTGCGAAGTTATTGCAACAGCCTACACCTGCCGAAGCCGTGCATCGCGGCATGAACTATCCGTATTTTCAAGCCGTGTTTCAGGCACTGAGTCAGCCAATCAAGCCATTCACCGATGTGCCTGCCTGTCCGATGTTGTTCGTGTATGCCAAGCATAAGCCTTTTATGTTTCATTCAACGGCATGGACGACTCGCCTTCAGCAACGTGCAGGCAATCAGGTGATCGCGATGGCGGCGGGGCATTGGATGATGCGAGAGCAGCCTGATCAATTCAACCAAATCCTGCTGGATTGGCTGAACACTGTTCCGTTGTCTACACAGAGTTAACCAAGGTCTTTTTTCAAGCGCTTTCACTGCATTCAACGCCGAGGAGTATTGGCATGTCACAGTCTGTCACACTACATCAATTTGAGATTTCGCCCTTTTGCCAAAAAGTGGCTAAAGCCTTGCAACATAAAGGCATTGCTTTTGAGACTGTCGATTATAACGGGGTCTTGGCGGCCAAAGCACAAACCCTCAGCAAAGTCGGCAAGCTGCCTGTATTGGATATTGATGGTCAACGGATTCAAGACAGCACGCGGATCGTGCGCTATTTGGATCAGGCTTATCCTGATTTGCCGCGCCTGTATCCGCATGATCCGTTGCTCAATGCACAAGTCGAGTTGTGGGAGGATTGGTCAGACGAGCTGTTGTATTGGTATGAGGTGTATTTTCGGGTAAATGATGCAGCAGCCTTAAAAGCGGCGGTGGCAGTGAGTGTATTGGGGCGACCCACACATGAAAAGTTTCTTGCACAGCCACTGTTGAAAGTCGCTCTCAAGACGCAGTTGTATTTTCAGGGTTTGGGCAAGATGAACGCCGCTGATGTGCAGGCAGAGTTTTTGCGGCACTTGGATCGTATCGAGCAGGTGCTGGCACAGACGGGTTGGTTGGTCGGCACAGATAAAACCATTGCTGATCTGGCGGTTGGGACGCAGTTGGCTGAGGTGGTGCGTACTAGTCAGTCGATGGGTGCTGAGATCTTGGCACGTCCGAATATTGCCGCATGGCTCAAGCAGCTATGACTACGGGATCAGCGTTGTCTTTGAGCGAGTCTTGTGCGGTGGTGGTTGGGGTCGGTGCATCGCAAGGCATTGGTGCGGCGGTGTGTCGCCGTGCCGCTCGCGAAGGCTATCGGGTCTATGTGGTTGGGCGCACTCAGGCCAAGCTGGATCAGGTGGTGGCTGAGATCACGCAGCAGGGTGGGCAGGCGGTGGCCTGTTGTGTGGATGCGACCAATGCAGCCAAGATTGCGGGGTTATTTGCTGCGATTGCTGCCGAACAACCGACCATAGATCTGGTGGTAAATAATGTCGGCAGTAATATGCCATCCCGTTTTTTGTCCACATCGCCAAGATTTTTTGATCAGATGTGGCGTACCACATTTTTGTCTGGCTATCTGGTGAGTCAGCAAGCGTTGGCGCTGATGTTGCCGCAACAGCATGGGACATTAATTTTTACGGGAGCAAGTGCTTCGTTACGCGGAAAACCATTTTTTGCAGCATTTACCAATGGTAAGGCGGGATTGCGTGCCTATATTCAGGCTATTGCACCTGTATATCGACTGCATGGCATCCATATTGCGCATGTGATCGTCGATGGCATGGTGGATGGGGATCGTATCAATCAATTTGGCTTTGGGGTAGGGCGGGTCATCAAGTGGTTGCTTAAGGGGCGGCAGGGTGGGTTGTCGATTGAGGCGATTGCCGAAAGCTATTGGCAGATTCATCAGCAGTCGTCGGCATTGTGGACGCAAGAAATCGATCTACGTCCTTTTAAGGAGCGTTTTTAATGCGATGGTTGGCGCGTCAAACAACAGGTTGTGTGGTGGTGATTGGTTGGCAGGCGGCCGAAATAGCAGCGCAGTTGCTACAGTATTCGGGCGACAACTTACCGCATTATGTGATTCAGCCGACTGTGAGCAGTCAAACCACTGTGTCGTCGATACAGTATGTACAAGCTGATTTAAATCAGGCCGATGCGGTCAGTCGTGTGTTTTCGCAATTGGCCAAACGAGGCCATCACCCACAGTTGGTGGTGTTTCAGGCAGAGCCGAGTTTGAGTGATCAATTCAACGGTTTTTCGGCAGACCAGTTAGAGCAACGCTGGCAACAGACAGGTTTGAGTTTGTTTTTGTGGGCGCAGGCTGCCATCACTGCACTACAGCATCCTGCCAAACAGCGTCAATCCGCCAGTTTGATCGTCTTAGGCTCAGATTTGGCGCTTCGGCCAGAGGTCAGCTTGGCGGTAGATTCTGCTCTGTATGTAGGCATGCGTGCGTTGTTACAGTCGTTAGCCCGTGAGTTTCAACCACAAGGCATTCATGTGGCTTATGTTGGCTTGCCTGTGGCATCTGATACCAACCCGACCGCGCTGGCGACGTTATGTTGGCAATTACATCAACAACCTGCCAGTGCATGGACACATGAGGTACAGTTCAGCTCGATAACCGCGTAGCCAAAGGCAGGTACAGCATGGACATCCAAGGGCAGCTCTCTCGTGTGCTGATGGTGGGTTTGGTCGCTTGGTCAGGATCAGCGTTCGCCACGACGCGCGAACACAGTGCTTTTGCGCAGGTGCATGCGATTGTGTTTGCACCGACTGCACATGTACCAACCCCTGCTGCTGCAAACGCTGCCGCCACTACGGCTGCTGATCGCGCCCTATTTGCACAAATCCAGCAAGAGGTGGCGGTCTATGCGGCGGGTCAACTACCACATTATCCTGTCACCGCCTCACAGATGGTGGTGGATGGCGTGAACTTGCTACGCCGTGATGCTGAACGTACCCTGCGTGAGCATGCGGATTTTTATCCTCGTTTAGAAAAACGCTTGCATGCCAATGGCATTTGCTTTGCAGGGCGCTGGCAGATCACAGCGGATACGCCCTATAGCGGTTATTTTAAGCAAGGTGCGCAGGCGCTTTGGCTGGGTCGTGCGTCGGTATCTCTGAGCGAAACTGAACGTGGACAGCCGCGCGGGTTTGCAATGGCGGGTAAATTATTTCCAACGCTTGACCCACATCAGCCCGTACCGACGGCACATTTTTTTGTGGCGGATGTCCTGTCTGGGACACAGCAGATGCATTATCTACAGACGGCCATGACCAATCAGCCCAGATTGGGATTTCGTTGGTCAGCGATTCCGTTGATGTTTCAAGTGGGTCGTGCCTTTGCAGGGCTAGATAGGCAGGCGGGTTATCGGCCTGTGACACCGATTGCTGCCTTGGGCGAGCAAGGGCAGGTGCGTGCGCCGAAGTTTTTGATGATTCGCCCTGCGATTGATAACCCGCTGAACGATGCAGTGGATTTTCGGGATGAGTTGAACTTGAATAAAGCCCAAGTGCGTGCATGGCATTGGGAAATTTGGGTCTCGGATCACGCAAGCAAGCCGACAGATCAGGGTTGGCAGCAGATTGGTCAGATTGTTGCTGATCAAAGTATCGTGTCGTATGGCTGTGATCGGCAGTTGCATTTTGCCCATCCACGCATCGCAGAAGGGCAATGACACATTCGAGCATTTAGGCGGATGGTGGCTGAGTCAGTGCAGGGTTGGGTTTGCCACGTAATCTGCGCATGCCGCGCTGTAGATCATCGACCAGCGTATACACCACAGGAATCACCAACAGCGATAAAAAGGTGCTGGTGATCAAGCCGCCAATCACCGAAATCGCCATCGGCGAGCGGAAACTTGGGTCAGCCGCACCGAGTCCAATCGCAACAGGCATCATCCCAGCCCCCATGGCCAACGTGGTCATGATGATTGGGCGTGCGCGCTTGTGGCAAGCATTCAACACTGCCTCGTAGCGGGGTAATTGCTGTTCATTGCGGCCAATAATCGCGTAATCCACCAACAAAATCGAGTTTTTGGTGGCAATCCCCATCAGCATAATCAAGCCAATTAAGCTGGGCATCGAAAAGCTACTGCCCGTTAGCAGCAACAGCACAAATGCCCCACCCAATGATAAGGGTAGCGCAATCAAAATGGTTACAGGCTGCAAAAAGTCTTTAAACAACAGCACCAGCACTACATAAATACACAGCACGCCCGTCAACATCGCCAACCCAAAACTGGCAAACAGCTCGCCCATCACTTCAGCATCACCGAGATTGGTACGGGTGACCGTCGGGGGCAGGTTTTGTAAGGTCGGCAGGTTATCCACTAATTTGGTCACATCGCCCAGCGGCTGATCGTTCAACTCAATGCTAAAGTTAATATTGCGGGAGCGGTTGAACCGATCAATTTGGGCAGGACCACTGTCCATGCGGATGTCAGCAATGCTGTCGAGTGTCACTGCACCACGAGAACCTGCGACCCGCAGCCGCTTGATAAACTCCAAATCCTGTCGGGCGGACAACGGCAGTTTGATCACAATCGGAATTTGGCGCTGCGTCAAATTCAGCTTGGCCAGATTTTGGTCAAAATCGCCGACCGTCGCGATCCGTAAGGTTTCAGCAATCGCCGCAGAACTGACCCCAAGGTCGGCTGCCTTGGCAAAATCTGGCCGAATCACCACCTCGGGTCGGGTCAAGGCGGCGCTTGAGGTAATCGCGCCCAAGTTGGGAATCGCCCGCAGCTCCTGCTCTAATGCACGCGCCGTTTCGGTCAAGACCTTAGGATCTTCACCCGACAGTGCCAGTTGATAGATGTTACCGTTGCCCTGTAAACCAACTTGCAAGCGTGCGCCCGCCACACCTGCCAACCGTTCGCGCAGATTGGCTTCAATGTCTTGGAGGCTGGCCGTGCGTGCGCGTCGATCTGTGGTTTGGATGGTCAAGGTTGCTTTGCGTACATCCTCGCCACCACTGCCCATAAACGGATCAGACCCCGCCGCGCCGCCGCCAACCGCCGTGTAGATGTTGGTGATTTCGGGGTGATCAGCAATCAATTGGCGTGCATATTCGGCGGTGGCCAGCGTTTCTACAAATCGACTACCAGGTGGTAGCTCCAAGCGCACTTGGGTCTGACCTGTATCGGCAGGCGGTAAGAATCCTGTTGGCAGTAGCGGAACCAACATGATAGAGCCAATAAAAAACGCAATCGCACCCAAGACTGTTAAAAAACGATGCTGTAAGCACCATGCTGCTGCTCGCATATAGTTGCGCATGATGCGACCATCGGCATCGGTATCGTGCAGCAACGTCGCATTTGGATCTGCGTCTTGTACGGCGGTTGATGGCTGTTCAAGGTGGGCAGTCTCAGCGGCTGCGTGGGGTGCTGTTGAGGTGTGTTCTATTGCGGTGGATGTTGTTGCGCTATGCTTGGGGGCAATCCATGGCTTGAGCAGATAGGCTGACATCATCGGTGTCAGCAAGCGCGCTACAATTAATGAAGCAAATACCGCCAAAGCCGCTGTCCAACCAAATTGCACAAAAAACTTACCTGCAATTCCGCTCATAAACGCGGTTGGCAAAAACACCGCAATCAAGGTAAATGTGGTGGCAATTACCGCCAGACCAATTTCATCGGCGGCTTCCATTGCCGCCTGAAAAGGCGTTTTACCCATGCGTAAATGTCGGATGATATTCTCAATCTCGACAATCGCATCATCGACCAAAATCCCCACCACCAGCGACATGGCCAATAAGGTGACGGTATTGAGGGTAAAACCAAACAAATACATCACCACAAACGCAGGCAAAATCGACAAAGGTAATGCGGTAGCTGCAATCAAGGTTGCCCGCCAGTCACGCAAAAACAGCCAAACCACCAACACTGCCAAAATCGCCCCTTCGTATAGCAATGCCATAGAGCCATCAAAGTTATCGGCAACGGGCGTGACAAAATTAAAGGCTTCGGTAATCTGAAGGTCTGGATGTTGCTGTTTGAGTTCATTCAGGACGGCTTGTACGCCTTGTTCGACCTCAATTTCACTTGCGCCTTTGCTACGGGTGATTTCGAAGCCGACCACCGATTGACCGTTGAGCAGGGCAGTGGAGCGGCGCTCTGCCACGGTATCGCTAATGCGAGCCACTTGATCCAATCGGATGCTGCGACCATCATTCAAGGCCAGTTGCATGTCAGCGATTTCTGCGGCAGTTTGCACTGTGGCAAGCGTGCGCACGGACTGTTCACTGCCACCAATATCGGTACGACCACCTGCGGCATCTTGTTGCGTGACGCGCAGTTGGCGCGAGATTTCGGCTGCCGTAATGTTCAGCGCCAGCAGCTTGGCGGGATCCAGCTCAACTTGTACTTCGCGAGTCACCCCACCGACCCGTGCCACAGCGCCCACGCCATCGACCTTGAGCAATTGACGGGTAATGTCATAGTCCACCAGCCAAGACAACGCTTCTTCATCCAAGCGCGGAGAGCTGATGGTATAGGTCAGAATCGGCGCACCCGACAGCACCAGCTTGCTGATCACTGGATCACGCACATCACTGGGCAGGTCAGAGCGGACTTGTGAAACAGCGTTGCGCACATCGTCGACGGCTTCTTGAATCGGTTTTTCGAGTTCAAACTCAGCCATGATGGTGACTGAGCCATCGCGAATAGTGGTGTATTGGTTTTTCAGACCTTGCACTGTCGCGATCGAGTTTTCGATTTTACGTGCAACTTCGGTTTCGAGTTGTGGCGGTGCAGCACCAGGGAGGCTGGCAACTACATTGACCGTGGGTAGCTCAATATCTGGAAACTGCTGTATCTTCATCCAGTGAAAACACATCAGCCCTGCCAGACTGAGCATGGCAAACAGCAAAATACTCGGAATTGGATTGCGGATTGACCATGCAGAAAAATTCATTGCGCCGCTCCTGCTGTGACTGAGCGGCTGTGATCAGCAGTTAAGTCTGGATCACTGGCTGGCGTGGTTGTAGATTGGTGCTCAGATGAGGATAGGGCAGGAATAGGCTGGGTGATTTTGACCTTGTCACCATCACCCAAGAAGGCCACGCCCGTTGCCACCACTTTGACATCGTTTGCTATGCCCATGACTTCGACCTGATCGCCCATCCGTCGTCCTAGAGTGACTTTCTGCTGACGCGCGCGTTGCTGTTCATCCACTACGAACACATAGGCAAAGCCATCGCGTAGCAACACCGCAGATTGTGGCAGAGTCAATGCAGCGCGTTCACCCAGCATGAAGTGTCCCTGCGCGAACATCCCTGCCCGTAAGGTGCTGTTGCTGGGAATATCCACATAGATCAGCCCATTGCGCGTATTGCGATCAACGACTGGGGCAATACTGCGCACCGTGCCGTTGACCACCGCTGCGGTTGGATCAGGTGGCTGAATCTGTGCAGTCATGCCGAGGTTGATTTGACTTAGCTCAGCCGCAGTGACCTCTGCTCGCCATTCCAATCGACCATCGCGAACCATCCGAAACAGTTCTTGGCCGTTTTGAGTCAACGAGCCAACCGTTGCCATACGAGCTGAGATAATCCCATCATCTGGGGCGATGATGCGTGTCTGTGCCAAGCGTACTTCATCGGCTTGCACGCGTGCTTTGGCAGCGGCCAAGCGGGCTTGGCTGGTTTGTTGTCCCGTCACATATTGCGCAATCTCCAGACTAGAGGCCGCACCACTGTCCTTGAGACTCTGTGCGCGTTGGGCATTGGCACTGGCTTCAACCAGTAGCGCTTGTGCTTCTACTACCGCCGCCTCGGATTGGCGCAACTCGGCTTGAATGGTATCCGCATTAATCTCTGCCAAAACTTGACCTTTACGGACACGATCACCGACATCAGCATGAACAGCCGTCAGCCGAAAGCCTGAAATTTCGCTGCCGATCACCACTTCTTGCCATGCAGCGATGTCCCCATTGGCTGCCAGCAAGGTTGGCCAAGTCATCGCTTGTGGTTGTACCAAGCTCACTGCCAAGCTGGGTTGGCCTGTTTGGGCGGGTTCGGTAGTTTCGGCTTGGGTGGCCTTGGTATCAGCATCAGGGTCAGAACAGCCCACCAACCAAAAACTGGTTAGCAGCAGTAACCAAAACCATGGCGTATTCAGGCGTGGGCTAGGCTGAGGAGATGGCGCTATCAATCGGATCATGGGGTGGCCTGCTTATCTAATCAAAAGTCAAAAAAACAAGTGTCATGGAGAGAATGGCGGGTCATGGTCTAGTCTGAGTTGACCTGTCGGCGTTGGCGTTCACAGTGCAACAGCGCTTGGCTATAGGCAATCAATCGCGCTATCGTCTGTGCCGTTGCATCAGGCCGTAGTAGCACTTCTGGTGCTAAGGCCAACATAAAATCACGTGACATATAGTAATCATGTGCCATCGCGCCTATCGCAAATGCCAACTGATGAATCTCAGGATCAATCGTGGGTGCGCCGACCTGTCGTGCCAGTAAACGGCAAAACGATTGATGCACAGGAGCAACGGTTTGCTGAATAATGTCAGGAAACACGCTAGATGGCTTGATCATTTCGTAGAGGTACAAGCGCATGACTTGTGCGTCTAAATCGGCTTGTTGTGTGTCCACCGATTGTTGTAGCAAAGGCGCTAAAAACTGCTGCATCGCTTGCTCAAAGCTCAGATCGACCGCATCAAAATCCCCGAACGATTCAGTCACCGTACTAAACGCCCAACGCAGCACTTCGCGATATAGCCCTGCCTTATCGCCAAAATAATACTTGATCGACGACAGGTTCATGTCAGCTGTCTGGCAGATTTCACGGGTCGATGCCGCATCAAACCCTTTACGTGAAAACACCTGTGCAGCAGCGAGAATCAATTGGGTGCGCGGATCGTGAGCAATAGAATCGCTTGAGTGAGTATCAGGCATATTTGATCCATTTGGTCATGATGACTTGGGAATAAATCAAACGTTTGTTTGAATGGTTGACGCTAGCATATTTGCGGCAAGATGCAATCAAAAAGTCACCTAGTGATTGGTATTTTTGGTGATGTAATGGCAGGCTTAGGTTGGATAAAGTATGTTTGTGTACTTAGTTTGATTATATTATAACGTCTTATTTTATACCGCATATACTCTGTTTATATAATAGACCTCTTGCGTAAGTCATTTTTTAACCAGCCAGAAGGCTTGAGTCACAAGGCTTCGGATGCTGCTGAACATAGGGAAATTGCGACTTTCGCAAAAGGTCTAAT
>JAYXXU010000137.1:0-2264 GCA_036019135.1 Pseudomonadota bacterium
TCCATCAGTGTGTCTGATCTGGTGTCTACACCAAATATAAACTGCTGCTGTGATCAATTGCGTGTGTTGCGCAAAATGGGCGTGGATAGACGTTGACGCTGGACAAAAAAATAGGGGGCAGGACAAGCCTAACCCCCAGCGATGTTATTGCGCTGCATTGTCGCCAGATTTGGCTTCAGCAATACGACTGGCTACGGTTGCCAGTGTGGCTTTGAGGTGCGGTGACGTGGATAGAATCCCTTCAACCGCTTTACCATAACTCATGCCAGTGGTGAATTTTTCGAAGATGTTGCTATCACCACCGATCAATTCAAACTTGGCATTTTGTAGGGCTGCGGCCATGACTTTGGCGTTTTCTTGTGCAACCACACGCTGTGCTTCAAGCTGCGCCAAGATTTCTTTTTCATGTAACTCTAAGCCCATACGGAACTCTTCAAACGAGCGCGCATCGGCTGATAAGTCTTCGTATGCTTTGAGTTTGGCTAGTAGACCGTTGGCATCGGCGACCAAGAGTGCTTCGCGGGCTTTGGCTTTGGCCAGACCCAAGCGCTCTTCACCATCCGCTTCAGCAAACAGACGTTTTTCGGTGACCAAGGCTTCTGCCAGCCCTGCTTCTTTGTCTGATGCGGCCATCGCTTCGCGCGCTTTGGCTTTGGCAAGTCCCAGTTTTTCTTCGCCATCGGCTTCTGCCAGTAAGCGCTGTTGTAGCACTTCGGCTTCTGCCAGTCCTGCTTCTTTATCTGATGCGGCCATGGCTTCACGTGCTTTGGCTTTGGCGAGTCCCAGTTTTTCTTCACCATCGGCTTCAGCGTGCAAGCGTCCTTCTAGCACGCGTACATCGGCCATACCCGTTTCCTCTTGGGCTTTGGCCATGGCCAGCTTGATCTCGGCCTGTGCCAGACCAGCCGCTTTGTCAGCTTGCGCATTGGCTTCTTGCACTTGGGCATCGGCTAAGCCTTGGGCAGCAGCAAGGGCTTGTTGGCCTTCGGCCTGTTTTTTCTCAGCGGCTGATTTTTTCTCAGCGGCATCGAATTCGGCTTGGGCGCGAATTAAGACTTCATCTGCCTCAAATTTAGACTGCTCAAATTTTGCCTCGGCAGCTTTGACTTGCTTGATTTTGCTTTCTTCGGCGCTGGCTTGTGCTGCGGTAATTGCAACGAGTTTCTTACGCTCAGCATCCGAGCGGTTACGCACGTCTTTGATATTTTCTTCTTCTTCGGCGACGCTGCGTTCGACCGCAATTCGCTGGCTGGTGATTTCAGCGATTTCTTTGCGCTCACCTTCCAGCTCTTTTTCCATGCTGATGCGTTCGACTTCGACCGCACGTTGACGGTTCACGTCTTCCAGCTCACGCGCTTGGCGAATACGGACTTCCTCAATCTGAATGGCACGCTCACGGGCTTTTTCGGCCAATTCCACTTGCCGTTGCTTGTTTTCTTCGGCAATCGCGACTTCTTCTTCGGTTTTGATCCGTGCAGCTTCGATTTTGGCACGTTCTTCCTGCTGGACTTGTTCAGTCGCTGAGGTCTCACGGGCGCGAATGGTATCAATCTCGCGCTGTTGCCGTGCTTCGGCATCGGCTTGGCTACGCTCTAATTCCAGACTGGCCTCACGGGTAGAGACATTTTTGCGTTGTATTTCGAGGTCTTGATCGCGTTCGAGGCGGTTGGTTTCGATGTTGTGCTTGGCGGTGATTTGGGTAATGCGCTGAATCCCTTCAGAATCAAGGATATTGTTTGGATCCAGTGAGCTTTTTGGGGTTTGCTCAAGATAGTCAATCGCCACGTCTTCAAGCAAGTAACCATTCAGATCTTTACCAATCGCTTCATAGATTTGTTCGCGGAAGCCTTCACGCTCTTCAAACAATTGAATAAAATCAAATTGTTTTCCAACTGTTTTGAGCGCGTCACTAAATTTAGAGTTAAACAGCTCACTGACAGTATCACGGTCAGATGCACGTCCTACGCCCACTGACTTAGCGACTTTGAGGACATCTTCTGGTGTTTCATTGACCCGTAAATAAAACGCTACACTAATATCAGCGCGTAAATTATCACGACAGATCAGGCCGTCTTTGCCTGTTCGATTGAGTTCGAGGGTGATCACCGAGATTTTCATGATCTCAGCACGGTGGATCACGGGCAGTACCATGGCCCCTGTAAAATACACTTTGGGGGTGCTGGACATGTCGTTGACAATCAAGGCTTGGCCTTGGTCGATTTTTCGATAAAAAATCTTAAAGGTCAGTAAAAATACGATAATCA
>JAYXXU010000138.1:0-1904 GCA_036019135.1 Pseudomonadota bacterium
CAAAAAACAACAGCAACAACAGGCTGCGCGCCAACGTGGTCGGACGCATGCCGTTGGGCAACAGCAAGGTCTGTTGGATGCAGACAGCTTAGACTCCCTTGAGGCACTGCTTGAAGCGACTGATATGCAGGCGGTTGAAGGCAGCCGATTGGCGGTTCTGGCGCATGGCGATGTTTGGTCACGCATGCGTGCGGGCTTTAAAATGCAGTTTAATCCACATCACAGTCGAATTGCCGCACAGCGCAGTTGGTTTGTGACAAGACAATCATATCTAGATCGTTTGACCGCACGTGCCAGTCGCTATTTGCATTACACCGTATCAGAAGCTGAAAAACGCGGTTTGCCGACGGAGTTGGCGTTGTTGCCAGTCATTGAAAGTTCCTATGATCCTGCTGCGACCAGTAATGCCGCAGCCGCAGGGATGTGGCAGTTCATTCCCAGTACAGGGCGGATTTATGGTCTGAAGCAAACTGATTCTTATGATGGTCGCCGTGATGTGATTGAGTCGACGCGCGCGGCTTACGATTTTTTAGGCAGTTTGTATAATCAGTTTGGTTCATGGGAATTGGCACTGGCCGCCTATAATGCAGGGCCTGGCCGCGTACAGCAGGCGATTCGGCGCAACGAAGCCGCAGGCTTGCCCACCGATTATTGGTCATTGCGTCTGCCGACAGAGACCATGCATTATGTGCCGCGTTTTTTGGCAGTAGCTCAGATCGTTAAAAATCCTAGCCAATACGATGTCAATTTTCCTCCAATTGCCAACAGACCACACTTCCGTGAGGTGAGTCTGAATGGTCAGGTGCGGCTGGCGGATGCTGCACAGATTTTGGGCATTACAGAGCAGGATCTGTATGTATTAAACCCTGGTTTTCGGCAGGGAGTGACCAGTTTTGATGGCCCTCAGCGTTTATTGATTCCGACTTCATTGTCCCCAAATTTGGATTTGCAAGTGCAGCGTTTGGCACGCGGTGGCAGTAGCTCAGGTGCATTAATGGCTGGTGGCCTGACGGGGGGCGTCACTGTGGTGAGTCGTTCATCTGGCTATAGCAATGCAGAAGCTGCGGCGCTGATGGGTCGACCCAGTGCGCCATTGACTGTCAAAAGCACGACCACAGCCCAAGGAGTCTCTACTCAGGTGACTACACGGAGTAACTCTCCTAGTGCACCTGAAGTCACCACTCGAGTCCAGCTTCCAACCAATTCATCGGCTTTGGCAGCTTTGGCCAGTGCGGCCAGCGTGCCGACCAGCGGTGTGCCGACTCGCTTGGCCATGCCTGTGTTTTCGGGTCAGTCTTCTCGCCCAATAGCAGGAGAGCCACCGCTCAGTGCAGCGGAACGTGAGCGCGTGGTTGCCGCAGTTGTCACACCAAGCAGCACAGGGCGAGTTTCGACCCCTCCAGTCGTTGCTGAGCCTGCATTGAGCGATGCAGAGCGCCAGCGCCTGATGCAAGCATTGACGGCAACGTCTACGGTTGCGCCACAGGTAGTGCTTGAGCCTGCCTTGAATGAAACCGAAAAAGCCCAATTGGTTCAAGAAATTCAGTCGATTGCACCAGCAGGCACGACGGTGGTCGATCCCTTGGATGGCAAAATCCCGTTGGTTGCACTCCAGACACAGCAGTCGGTGCTTGATTCACAGGGTGCTGAGCGACAAGTTAGCTACGAGCAGCCAGCATTTACACAGCAGACGTCCGCTGCTACGGCTGTTGCGACACCAACACGTGTAGCGAAGCCTGCAACACCACCTCGCCCTAAAGGCGAGCGCACGATCTACAATGTTCAAGCAGGCGACAGTTTGACGGCGGTGGCCAATCGCTTTGGCGTGAGTGTGCAAGATGTTGCCGAATGGAACCAAATGTCTGCAACCGCAAACCTGATGACAGGTGCGTCACTGTATTTGT
>JAYXXU010000139.1:0-10084 GCA_036019135.1 Pseudomonadota bacterium
CAGATTTAAAGTGCCAGTGACATCTGACTCATTGGCGTAAAATCTGACCTCTGCAATAACATCCAGCACCTCATCAATCAGCACATTGATAATGGTTGGATCGCCCAAGTTGTCTTTGATTTGCGCACGATTCCAGATTGTGCTCGCATTGCCCAGTGCCAATTCGCCAAGATTGACCCCATCAAAAGTGCCTGCGGCAAAACGAAACACTTTGCGACGATAGCAATAATACGGCGCTGATGCTGACTCGCCCGCCGTATCCGAGTTTACAGTGCTTGTCACTGCAACTGAGCTATCCAGTGCACTCTGCAACTCAGTCGGCACGCTGTTGCCAGATCCAACGTGACAATGCGTAAACCAAGACCCCGTGCCCATTAAATTGAGACCTTGATCAAGCACCAAATTATTAAACCAAGGTGTTAAATCCCGACTATTGCCGTCTTTATGCGCCACAAGCTTAAATCTTGCGCCAACTCTAACTTGTGCCATACGCCACTCCTAATCTCTTACAATGTCAATTGGGGTCAATGTTGCTGACAAATATTCTGACCGATCTGTTGAGATCAAAATTTGTGCCAGCACAACATCAATCGGATTCAACTGAGCTGACAAATACTCAGGACTTTCAACAACAATCAAAACCTGAGTATTTGTCACATCAAGCGGCATCAAAGATGCTGACACGCCATCTGTATGTGCGGTACCGACAAACCCATCTCTAAACTGCACATCAAGTGGCGCAATGGCGCTAAACATTGGCTCTGCATCTGACTCTGTTTCAACTCGCTCGCTACGCTGGGTTACATCAAGCGCAATCAGTCTTGATGTTACAGACTCAAAATCATCAAGCGCATAGGGTCGTGAGCTTAAAATCTGCGGATACAGACCCTGCTCACCGACCACCTCAAGCTGCGCAGCAACTGTGTATACAGCGCTGCGAACCTGAATCAATTGCAGACTGTCTGGCACAAAAACAGACTCATGCGGATAGGCAAGATGTCCGCCGATCAGCAATCTAAACCAAAACCGCTGGTTCGGATTGCGCTGCCAAACCCGATAAAATGCCATCAGATAGTCATAATCAGCCTTGGTTAAAACCCAGTTGACACTCACTAAATGCGCATCAAGCGTAAAATCAGCGTAGTACCGCGCAAGCCCACCCGCCATTGGCTGACGGATGATGTTGCAGCTATGTTGTACGCTGTAGCCCTCTTGCAAAGGGCACAAGTCAAGCGTGTGCATTACTCGTCTCCGCTATCGTCTGCGCTCAAGCTGATAATTACGGCTCATTGCTTTTGATACATCGCTATTGGGATTGGACATTGCAGACGCTGTTGATCGACCGCCGTCACGGGCAATTTCATCACGGGCAATAATTCGTACATCAAACTCACTGAGCTGCTGCACTTCAAATTTTGCGGAAGTGTGGTTTTCGATAGTGATATTGACCCCCCCCGATACAACCGTTTCAGACTTGCCTTTGCGGTCGATATAGTCGGTAAAGTCCTTATTCTGCTTGGGCGACAAAACACGCTCGCCTTTGTCAAGCAACCAAGTCCCCTCACGCGGCACGCTGTCGATGCCGTTATGCGCCATGCCCATAATGCCGCCGAGCTTGGTGCCTTGGATGTCAGCCACCAGTCCCGCCGTTGCTGTCGCGATGCTAGCCATCGCACCAAGCGACCAAGGGAAAGGCCCTGAGCCAGCCGCCAATGCGATAGAGGTTTTGATCGCCATAATCGAACGAGCGATAGAGACCGCCTTTTCCATCGCAAACATGGTTTTGTATGCGCGGGATTGCTCCCCGAACATGGCTTTGCTGATGCTTTTCAGGTCGCTAGCAATCAGACCCGCTTCTTTTAGCTTCAGATCGCGCTTGGCTCTCTCAAACTCCTGATCTGCCAAAAGTTCAGCCGCTCGTGCTTCATCCTTGGTGATTTGCTCTTGAGTGATCGCATCACGAATGATTTTCATGCGCTCAGCATTTGCATCTTCAAGCTGCATCAGTTCAGGACTTTTGCCGCCAAGCTCGCCCATCAGGTCGGTGTATGGCTTGCGCATTTCTGCTATGCCATCGTTATGCTGATTTCGAGCAACATTTCCCGCCATCTCTTTTTGATCTGGACTCATGTCTGATTCATCAATTGCCTTTAGGCGCTTTTCAAAATCAACACGCAGTCTGTGACGCTCATCAAAAGATGCTCGCAAAATATCGGCCTTCTCCTGCTCTGCCTCCTTGTACTCACCAATCTCTTTTTGATAAGCAGCCTGAACAGCATCAAGCGCCTGCTGTCTTTTTTCGCCCTCAAAATCCGACAGAAAAAGAATTTCATCACGCATCACATTGTACTTTGAGCGGATCAAGTCTTTTTCATCGGCCACAAGATCGGTGTATCGAGCTAGATTTTGGCGGTCTCGCATTGCGATTTCAGCATATCCACGCTTCTGCTCAGCGACCGCCCAATCGGCCATGCGGGTGTATTCACCGTTCGAGCGATTGGCGAACTCCCGAATCAGTGCGATTCTTTCGCTGAACTCAAGATCGGTTTTTTGCTGAGGCTTTGCCGCATCAAGCTGTAGGTCAGCATAAGCATCACGCCGACGCTCAAGCTCTCGCGCCAACTCCTTTTGATCCTTTGTCGCTTGGCGGGTTTCGAGCTTTCCGCGTGCTGTCGCTGCGGCCAGTTCATCCTGAGCCTTGGCAACAGACAGCAATTGCGAGCGCATTTGATCGGAAACAGGCTTACCAGCTTTTGCTAGAGCCTCAAGCTCACGCAGTACAGCACCAACAGCACTTGGATCTCGGCTGCTTGCATAGCGAGACTTAGCATCCTCAAGCATCTTGAGCGCTTCGCTATCGCCCTTCTCGTAGGGATTGCGCGCCTTGACTTGCGCAGACTTGGCCGCCTCTGCTGCTGCGGCCTGCTTCTTCGCTGCTTCCTCTGCCTCCTTGTGTGCGGCAGCTAGCGCCTGCGTCCGATTGGCGTATTTCTGAGTTTCAACGGCCAAAGACTCAACCGCAGATGCAGCCTCTCGCATCTCAGCAATGCGCCGCTTGCCAAAAAACGACCCTTCGTCAATCAGTCCGCCATCTTGGATCTTGCGCAAAGCATCCGTCGCGTCAATGTTGCCAGCCTGTAGATCAGCAATCAGAGTCCTAAGCTGCTCACGACCCTTGCTGTCCACATCATTGATGGCACTATTGATTGACAGGATAAATTTGCCTTTTGCTTTTTCAAGATCCGCGATGTTGTCCAGATTTTTTGTGGTCGCTTCAGTGAGCAAATGCTGCCGCTGTGCAAAGCCCAATCCTCTAAACTTCTCGGTCGCATCAGCAACGCTATCACCCAGCTTGTCGATTGACAGTTTCATTGCATCCGATGCACGAGTCGCCATCCAGATACCACCTGCAACTGCGGCAAGAGTCAGCACCAAGCCTGCTGGCCCACCAAAAAAGCCAAGCAAGCCACGGCTGGCAATTGCAGTTGTATTGGTCGCTGCGGCCAATGCAGCTTGTGACGCGGCGGCACGAGCGTTCGACGCATTAAGCGCCTCTGTCGCGGCTGCCTGTCGGCCAATCGCTGCGGTCTGCGCCGTACGCGCCGCCTGAACGGCCTGAGACCCTGCTAAAGTTGTGGCCGTCAGTTGGGCTTCGGCTGCTTGCAACTCGCGTGTCACAACCACTTCGGTTTGTCGCAATTGAGCCATCCGAGCAATTGACATTTGCCGTCCTTGCTCGCTGATCTGATTCGCTAAACGCTGCACTTCAAGCGCTTTTTCGATCTGGATCTGAGCGCGGGTGCTGTTCATCCGCTGCACTTCTGACGCAATTACCGCCCGATCAGACGCAACCTGTGCCTCCGCTTGGGCAAGTGTGGCGCGAGCTTTGTTTGCTGCGATAACGGACAGCGCCTGCTCATTTTGAGCCTTCAGCACTGCCGAACGAGCTGATGCAAGTTCAGCAACGGCCTGTTCACGCGTCGCGATGATGCTTGCGCGGGTGGCCGCAATCTTTTCATAGGTCGCGATAACTGATGCCTTCATACCTGTCAGCAGGCTCTTTAGCGCAACTGCCGTCAGCACACCAATTGCACCCGTTAGCATGTTGATTTCACCCGTCTGTGTTTCAAACGAGATTTTTTCAATCGCTTTTGATAGACCTTCAATGGTTTTCACAAACGCACGAGACGCACCAAGATTTTTATCAATGTCGTTGGTGGCCTCTTTAATTTCCCGCTTGATGATCGTAAATGCCTGCTTTGATGTGCGCTCTAAGCTGCCAAACTGCTTGTCGGCTGTATCGCCCATCTTGAGCAATGCGTTCATGACCACAGTTGCTGACAACTCGCCATCATTAGCCATGTTGCGCATCACGCCCATGCTGACACCCAAGCCATCGGCCAACGCTTTGGCAAGGCCCGGTGTTTGCTCCAAAATCGAATTGTATTCTTGGCCTCGCAAAACACCTGATGCCATAGCTTGCGAAAACTGGAAAATACCAGCCGCAGCGCTAGGGCCACTTGAACCACCAATCGCTACAAATTTGTTGACTGTGTCAGTCAATCGCACCAAAACTTCGTCGGTAGCGCCGCTCAAATCACGGGAAGCATTTGCAAATTTTGCGTATAGCTCGACCGATGCGGTCAGTTCGCCACCCGCCGCCTGTGACATGGCTGTAAGCTGCTGCATGATCGACATAAGCTGCTGTTGCGAGTCAGTAACCAGCCGAATCTGACCCTCCATGACCTTGTATTCATCGGTCGCTGCAAGCACAGCTTTAAACCCAGCATATGCAGTCGCTGCGCTTAATGCTGAAGCGGCAATACCAGCAATGCTGCTACGCAGGGCATGATTGCTCATTTCTGCGCGCTGAGCTGCTGCAACATACCCGTTTGTATTTGTGGTCAAGGTGCGGATAGATGTGCTTGCCCGATTCGCACTTGCTGCACTGGCATTGTTGCCAGTGACTTGGCCAGACAATGCTCGTGAGACCCGAATGCCCGTCTGCTCAAGCGCTTCAAGCGCACGCGTCAAATCTTTGGCCTTTTGTTCCGCGGTGCGCGAATCAATAATGATGCTTAGCTTCGATTCAGTCATGCGAAACTCCTAAAATTCAGGCATAAAAAAACCACCCGAAGGTGGTTGGTGTGCAGAGTTGCTATTAGTCTTGAATTGCGGTTAATCGGCCATTTTCAAAATACAAATAGCTGTGGTCATAAACCCATTGCTCGGTTACCGATCCAGCAGTAATCGTGCGATTGGTGTATTTAGGCTTGCCCCAACACGAATTTAGAGCCTGCACCGTTGTCATGCCGATTCTTGGGCAAGGCAGTTTGGCAAGTCGGTCTCGCTCGGCTTGAGCCAGTGCTTGCAAGCTCTGCACCCTCTCTTGAGACTGAAGAACTAAAGCGCCGATGTGTTCAGACAAGGAGTCTTCGGGCAGCGACCCCAGAGGAGGTTCACCAGCCGACGCATGAGCAAAAAATATTGCACAAAATCCGAATAATGCAAATCTAAACATAAGACCCTGCCCTAGCATCAAAAAGCCCTTATATCACTTTTTGCGCAGATCATCTAACCGCATCCGATCCAGCTCAAACAGCGTGTTGTATATCTCGCGGTCTGACAAATCCAGCCCAAGCACATCGATGCAGCCCCGAATCTCTGGCACGGACAGCGGCAAGGCTACACACTCGACAAACCGCCGCCCTCGATCCGCTAAGTAAAATAACTCAAGCAAAGAATCGGTAATGCTGTCGCGCTCAGGCTCATCTGGTATGGGCAATCCTAGCCGCTGGCGGGTGATTTTGGTTTTTTCCGAACTCTCGTTTTGGCTGATCCAGCGGTAACGGGCAACGGCTTTTTTACAGTTTCTTCAACCTGTTCATTTGCTGATTGCTGAATATCGCCAGCTTGTTTGAGCAGCCATTTCCACAAATCGACATTCTGCTCAAGTATTTTGGTTGCAACATCAACAGAATATGGAATTGGATTGCCTTCTTCGTCCTGCACATCACGCCAATCAACAATCAAATGCTGGGCAACAATCAGATAATAAGCATCCATTTCTGACAGGCCGCCCTCAGGCACTGCAAGCGAATCGGCAGTAATCCCATCGGCCATCATTTCATCAATTTTTAGGGTATAGCGCGAGATGCGATCAATTGCCTGCTGATAGGGTCGATACCCATTCCCACGAATTAGCAGAGAGGCCAAAACATTGCCGTTTTTGTCATTAAAATTACGCCATTGCGCGTCAACTTTGTTTACCGACTGTTTTGCATCAAAGACCAAAGCCATGATAACCACCTAAATAATGTGAGTAAAAAGCCCCGCGATTGCAGGGCTTGGATTGATTAAGCTGGGATGCGGGTGATCGTGGGCGAGACACGAACCGCCGTATATTCAAGCGTCAGTTGCAGCAAGTCATTCTTGCCGCCGTTCGGGATGTCGCCCGTAACCTGTGCTGCTGGAATCTCCAGCACATATTGATTGCCGTCCGCATCAGTGATCGGGATTTCAAAGCCCAACTCCTGACCCGTCAGAGACTTTGCCCAGCTATCATGGCTGGCCGCGCTGTATGCCAGCGTGACCGATCCCGTAATTGCTGCTTCAGTGGCAATCTGCGCGCCAACATATAAACCCTTACCGAGACAGGTTTGCTGCTGCAATCCGTTGTCAAGACTAAAGCTAAATGCAGTCACGCAAGCAATGCCCGTCTGAGCAACACCATCAATCAGCACGTCACCGACCGACACATTCGACATGAGCGGCAAGGTGTCATCGGCTGCCGCTGGGGTGGTCGCAAAAGATGCTGTTTTACTAACATCGTAGCCAAGACCCGCGAACGTGAATTTCGCCATAATCTTGCCTTCCTCTGGAATTTCCAGAGAAAACGCCCCGACATGGCAGCCTTTGAACAAGTGATTTACGTTGATATCCGTAAATGACTTTTCGATTGCGAACATCTTTTTGGTCGAGCCGACACTCAGCACGTCAGTTGCCCAATCGGACATAAACGCGGCTGAAATCAGGTCATCCAAAACGCCGTATTGCAATTCTGCGTCAATATCGCCCGCCACGGTGGCACGGGTCGGAATCCCTGCATTCGCCATCCGATCATCTGTAATCGCTTCACTGGCAGTCATATTGACTGTCGTATTTAGCGTATTACCAGTCACCAACAGCGTCTGCCAGCCCGTTGTTGGCACAACAGCAACATCAGGTTGTGGCGCATAACGGGTTACTACCTTTGCTCCGCTAGACATGCGTGCATCTCCTAAAAAATGAAAAACCGCGCATGGCGGTCAAAGGGGGGTGAGGTTTACTTGTAACGAAATGGAACAATCACGTTGATCTGATAAAAGCCCAATCCATCGTCGCCGACATCAAAGCGACTGGCCGCCAACAACTCCAATTGATCAACTGTGTAATAGGCCAAATGTCCGCGCAGGCTATCGACCTTTTGACCAAGCGCAGCAATGCCGTTTCCCTGTCGGTCGAACATCTGCACGACAACTAATCCAAGATCCCGCGTGTGTGGTGTGTCGCCCATGCCAGCCATAAAGCTGTCGCCGTACTGAATCGTGACACGCGCCCAAATGCCAGCATCTGGCGGAGTGAACGCCGTGCGATTCGGCCAATCAATCCGATCAGCAGGCAATCCCGACCATGCTGCAATCCGTGCTGCAACAAGTGCGCGTATCGTGTCTGTACTCATGAGTAGGCCGCCCGTGCAGATTGAAATGACAGCGCATAAACGCCGTTTGGCGCTTGCCGCGATGAACCAAGCTCAAGCTCAAGCGCATAGGGCAAGTTGTTTTGGATGTAGATCACGGGGAAGGTGCCATCTGGAATGCCGTTGATTGCCGCAACCCCTGCCGCAAGTGTGACGCTGCCGCTGCGGTCGGTCTGCTCGCTGACAGTCGCATCAGGCGCGCCAAACGACAGCAAGTGATTGGCGCGATAACGACCCGTGTCCACAGGTGAGAGCAAGATCAGATTGTTTAGGACGGTAATCGCAAAGCCGCGATAGATTCGCCCGACCTCCTGTGTGACCTCTTTTGCAAAGTTGGTCGGCGGGTTTTTCCAGCCCATATCACGTCCCCCGCAGTTGCAGCACCCACGTTGCATCAACGGGATCTTGCCCAACATTGATCAGCCGCATACCGTTGATGATGTCGTTGTTTTTTGGCGTATCGGTCACTTCTGACCTTAGGCACAACAGCCGAACGTCCGTGACCAAAATATTCAGACCGTCGATTTCCGACTTGCTGAACTGCCCAAAAACGCCGCGTCCCGTATAGCTTTCAACATCCGTTAGGCGGGTGTCAGTCACTGGGTCATAACTCAAGTCAACAGTGCGTGAGCCCGTAAATGCCTTCACCGCATCGGCCAGATCAGTATCAAATGCCTCTTTCAGATCAGCCTGAATTTCATCGCGCATACCCATGATCAAATCCTTTCAAACGTGCCAATCAGCCCCATGCCAGACACAAACGGCTTGATCAAAGCTAGGGCCAATTGCTCCCCTGCCGTGACTGGCTCGCCGTCTGCACCGTCTGCATAGGTCTTTTTGGTGTGTGTTCCTGTTTGCGCCGATGACTCTTTAGACTTCACAACGCCTTCGGTGCGGCCTTTGTACATATTGCCCGCTGCCGCTTCCCGTGCGATTTCAGCCCCAGCGTCTAAAACTGGCTGAGGCACTGCATCGGCGGCATAAGTCGGCAGCAGCTTGGAACCCAGCCAAGCATTCGCCATTTTGACAGCGCGAACCGGATCACCACTGCCGAACCATGCTGGGTCATTGAGCGAATCGGCAACGGTTTCAGCAGTGACGTAATTCATGATTACACCTGCTGATCAGGTGGCAGCAACGCGAGCAAGTCAGCCTTGTTTGCTTTTGGGTCGTGATCAATATTGGCGGCCTTTAGGCGCTCAATAATTACGTCTTTGGTTGGGGCTTTGACCTGTCGCTCGGCTTCTGCTTCGGCTTGAGCCTTTGCTTCAGCTTCGGCCTGCGCCTTGCTCTCGGCCTCTTGCCGCGCACGTTCGACTTCTTCGGCAATACGCAGTTGATAATCTTCATAAAGCACATGCTTGTCCGTGAGGTCTTCGCGGTTGATAAGTACATAATCACCCTGCCCTTTGCCCCACGGCATTACCTTGATGGTTTCCATAGAATCATCCAAAAAATGTGCAAACAAAAAGGCGGCCTAAGCCGCCCTATTGGTTGATGGGTTTAACCGAGCAGGATTGCAGTGTGCTCTGGCTTCACGACCTCACAGCCCCATGCCAGTGCAACTTCGTACTGCATTTGGCGGTACTGGGCATACATCGACACTTCGAACGTCAAGCCGCTGACAGGATCAGTAACCAGCATACGATCAACCGCTACGTCACCGCCTTCAGGCAAAGCGGGTGCGCGAGTGGCCAACTGAATAGCCGACCGCGCAAACGCCATATTGCGAGTGGCCGCAGCAATCAATGTGATATTGGTCGCAGCGGCAGGAATTGCTTTGCGCAAGCCAGGGGCCGCCAGAGTGATCGTGCCACCATTGGAAACATCGGCATCGCCACTGGCCACAACATATTTATTGCTGTCACCAGCAAAGGTAATGATGTCGCCAGCAATCAGAGTGCCAGTGCCAGCCGAAGCCAGAGTGATAGTCCGTGCGCCGACTGCATAGCCTGCGTTGTTGGTGGTTGCAGATGCGCCAGTACCAGCAGCTACAGGCAAAATCTGTGCAGACTCGCGAAGCGCCATGCCGTAGATGTCGATCAAGACGCCCTGACGCAAAAGGCTATCGCCACCAGCTTCATTGACCTTGCTTAGGTTTGGCACGCCGCGCACGTTTGCACCAGCCGATGTATCCATGACCAACTGCATAGATGTGGTTGGCGCACCGTTATCGACAAGAATCTTACGCACCTGAGCGGCATCTTTAAGGTTCGTTTCAAAAGGAGTTGTTCCAGCAGTGCCATAAGCACGCGAGAACTTGCGGGACAACAGTGCGATGTCTGACTCAACTTCATTGGTAATCGTTCGCATTGCTTCTGCAAACTGGTCACGCAAAATGACGTT
>JAYXXU010000140.1:0-1473 GCA_036019135.1 Pseudomonadota bacterium
TTGCGGGCATGGCGTTTGCGCTGTATTTGCAGCATGGACAAGGGCTAGAGCCATGTCCGTTGTGTGTGTTCCAGCGGGTTGGGTTGATGGGGATGGGGGCTGTGGCTTTGGTGGCTGCTCTACATAACCCCAATGCACGCTGGGCGCGACGTGTGTATGCAGGCTTGGCCAGCCTGAGCATCCTGTGGTCGGTAGGCGTAGCAGGGCGGCATGTGTGGTTGCAGAATCTCCCGCCTGATCAAGTGCCTGCTTGTGGCCCTGGTTTAGATTATTGGATGGAAGTGTTTCCATTGCGTGATGTGCTGAGCAAAGTCCTGTCTGGCTCGGGTGAATGTGCCGAAATTGATTGGACATTGCTAGGGCTGTCATTGCCTGTGTGGTCGCTGACTTTTTTTAGTGTGTTATTGCTAGTGTGTTTATGGCAGTTGTTTCGGCGATAGGGCATTTTGAAATACCAATAAAACCAAATCAGCCATAAAAAAAAAGCTCGAATCTTCGAGCTGTTTTTTCGGACAGTGTTTAGCTGGTGAATGTATTCCAAGTATCGGCAAAAACCGATCCCAACGCTGCTTTGGTTTCATTGGATAGTGTGGTTTCTCCAAAGGCTGGTGGTGCAAATGCAGACATTGCGTCCACCAGTGTATTCACATCTGCTGCGAGTAGGGTTCGACCAGAGGTTAAGCGGAACGCTTCAATCGACATGCCTGCACTGAACCAGTCCTCAACTACAGCATGGGCATCGGTGCCGATGATTTCAACAACCAAGTCATCACCAGCCTGACTGAACCACACTTGCTCTCTGACCACACCAAGCCCTAGTTGTACGCGGTCGGCGGTGCCACCAGCAGGATTGGCATCTTCCGTCACTGTGTTCGTACCATAGTCTCGATTGAGGCGATAGGTATCACTGCCATCACCCCCGATGAGGCTATTATTGCCGAGTCCCCCTGTCATTTGGTTGTTACCGCTATTACCGATCAGGGTATTGTTGAGCTCATTCCCTATACCATTTAAATTACCGCTGCCAGTAAGCGTCAGATTTTCAACATGATCACCGAGGCTGTAGCTGGTGCTACTCATGACGGTGTCTGTGCCTTGACCAGCGAGTTCCATCACTTGATCGGAACCGTTATTGACGACATAGACATCATTTCCCATACCACCTTGCATGGTATCGACACCAAACCCACCATTAAGCAGGTCATTACCATCGCCTCCGATTAAGGTGTCTCGTCCACCACCACCAAACAGTTGGTTGCTGCCGTCGTTGCCAATCATGATGTTATCTGACACATTCCCGCGTCCTACCACGTCACTCGAACCCGTAAACGTCAGGTTTTCGAAGTGTGTGCCGAGCGTATGTGAGATGTCAGCAACAACGGTATCAATCCCTTCATCTGCAAGCTCAACCAAGATGTCAGCGGCCGTACTGATATGATAGGTGTCATTACCAGTACCCCCAATCATGGTGTC
>JAYXXU010000141.1:0-4960 GCA_036019135.1 Pseudomonadota bacterium
CCATTCGGATAGTCCAAACGGACATAAGCAGGATCATACAGACGGGTCACACCGATTTGTTGGCGAGCCGCGCTCACCAAGGGATGACTAGTTGTATCCTCTTCGAGAGATTGCAAACTCAACTGATGGTTGAGTTGATGCGCTACCTGCACCACTGACGAAGCCGCTTGCAACGGTAACTCACGACTACTCGGCACTGCCATAGCCAAACCCACTAAGACCACCAATACCAGACCCAGCAAGACAAACCACTTCATCATCACAAGCATTCATGCGGAAATTATTCGCTGAGCATCCCATAACCACCTTGCGGGACACTGTTTATTTTTTGCAGGCTCACTGGCAACCATTGACAAAAAAACTCGACAGAATTATGTTTTCATTCAATAAAAAAACGGAAAAAAGATCATGATTTCTTACCGCAAACGCAAGCACTACAAGTATGTACTCGATGCTAACTACCACTTACCTACACCCATATGCCCGCCACAACGTATCGAACTCGTACCTGTACTGATCTTGGACACCACCGGTGAGCTGACGATCAAAGCAGGCTACGCATGGGATGGCATCACGGGCGTACCTGACCTGAACAGCATGCTGCTGCCATCCTTGGTACACGATGCGCTCTACCAGCTCATGCGCGAGGGTCATCTACCACAATCTGCTCGTACATATGCCGATGAGCTGTTTAGAGACTTATGCCGAGAGCGTACTTATCCTTGGTTAGCCCAACTTGCTTATCATGTGGTCAATTTATTTGGGGCAAGATATGCCACGTCCGATCTAAAAAAAGCACCCTAATTGAGCAACTCACGCCCAGCCAAAAGTATAGCGAGCGACGCTGATCCATTGATTTGCTATCATGCTCAACAACTGTACTCACTGCCTGACTGACCATGACTGTTCGTACGCGTATTGCCCCCTCGCCGACTGGATTTCCACACGTCGGCACTGCCTATATTGCCCTGTTCAACCTCTGCTTTGCCAAACAACACGGCGGCGAATTTATCCTCCGCATCGAAGATACTGACCAAACCCGCTCTACGCCAGAGTCCGAAAAAATGATTCTCGACTCACTGCGCTGGCTCGGGATCGAATGGAGCGAAGGGCCTGATGTCGGTGGCAAACACGCCCCATATCGGCAGAGCGAACGCATGGACATCTATAAAGGCTATGCCGAACAACTGGTCAAAGACGGCCATGCTTTTTATTGCTTTGCGACCAGCGAAGAACTCGACCAAATGCGCGCCGAACAACAAGCACGCGGTGAAACCCCACACTATGACGGTCGAGGTTTACGCTTAAGCACTGATGAGATTGCGCAACGTCTGGCCGCAGGCGAACCGTATGTAATTCGCATGAAAATCCCGACCGAAGGCATCTGCGTGATTGACGACCTGTTGCGCGGTCAAATCGAGATTGCATGGGATCAGGTCGATATGCAGATTTTGCTCAAAAACGATGGCCTGCCGACCTACCATCTGGCCAACGTGGTCGATGATCATCTGATGGAAATCACCCACGTGATTCGTGGTGAAGAATGGATCAGCTCTGCACCCAAGCATAAGCTGCTGTATCAATACTTTGGCTGGGACATGCCCAAGCTGTGCCATATGCCGCTGCTACGCAATCCCGACAAATCCAAACTGTCCAAGCGTAAAAATCCGACCTCGATCACTTACTACCGCGACATGGGTTTTTTGCCAGAAGCGCTGCTCAACTATCTGGGGCGGATGGGCTGGTCGATGCCCGATGAGCGTGAAAAATTTAGCTTGGCTGACATGATCGAACATTTCGACCTGTCACGGGTGTCGCTCGGAGGGCCAGTCTTTGATGTCGAAAAACTCACATGGCTGAATGGTGTGTGGTTACGCGATCTGAGCCCAAGTGATCTGCTGGATAAAATCCTTGCGTGGGGCGGCAATCGTCAGCGGCTAGAACAAATTGCCGCCGCGATTCAACCACGCATTAACACCTTATCGGACGCGGTGGACTGGGCAGGCTTTTTCTTTACGGGTCAGCCAAAAATCACGGCAGAGGCCTTTGACAGCAAGAAACTCAGCGCCGAACAAGTGCGTCAGAGCCTACAGTTGGCCTTGTGGCGACTGGAAAAGCTGATGATCTGGAATGAAGACACGGTCAAAACCACACTGATGACCCTGTCCGAACAGATGGGTATCAAGTTGCGTGACTTTATGCCTGCGTTTTTTATTGCGATTGCAGGGAGTACCGCAAGTACACCCGTGATGGCCTCAATGGTGACTTTAGGTGCAGATCTGACCTATGCCCGCCTACGTCATGCGCTAGACGTGCTGGGCGGGGTCAGTAAAAAAGAAACTGCTGCATGGCAAAAGCTGGATGAGCAGCTTCAATTGCCGAAAAATCCAGCAGATCCTGCCGAAAATCCGTGATTAAACGTTGACATCTTCACAGGTGCAAATTATGATTTGCGCCTGTTTGGGGATATAGCTCAGTTGGTAGAGCGCTACAATGGCATTGTAGAGGTCAGCGGTTCGATCCCGCTTATCTCCACCATAACAGAATAGACACTCGATCTGCATAGATTCAGTCGTCGAGCCTCTCCCCATCGTCTAGAGGCCTAGGACACCGCCCTTTCACGGCGATAACCGGGGTTCGAATCCCCGTGGGGAGACCACATTTAAAACAGCCTGCTCATTGAGTGGGCTGTTTTGTTTTGTGGACATCAATTATGCACATCCCTCCTCTTTTTATAATACATATGACCGTGCACATTACCAACCATATAGTAAAACTAAAATCAATATAACAAGACACTTAACTAAACATATACAGACAGGTATATCTTGCATCATTAGGATTTTTGGCGTAGCTCAGTCCTACACAACACAACAACATTTTTGAAAGATGTATTCAACATGACATCGATCATGACTCTCAATCTGGTAGAACTTGATGAAGTTTCAGGTGGCGGTCTACAGCCGCTTGGTGATGAGCTGATGCGAGCATCAATGATTCCGACCATTCTACTCTCCGCTTATGTGTATCAAGATACGTCCGTAAGCTACACTGGGGGAAATCCATTTAACACGGCAGTGCAAGGTACAATCGGTGCAGGTGTCGGGGCAAGTGTAGCTATCTCTGATGGTGCACGAAACCCATATGTCATTGGAGCATCAGCTTTGGGTGGAGCAGTCGGTGCAACTCAAGGCCACTTTACACTTAGCTGGAAATAAATCGTTCTGATAACACCTCAAGCCATCACACGAGTAAACACTGATGAAATTCAATTTTGGCCTCTTTAGGCGGTCTATCTGGTTTGGTATGCAGTCAGGCTCTTGGGCGCTTGTCATTATCCTGATCTCACAGATCATTTTTGACGGTCGGATTGTAAGCACACCCAGCACATTTATTCTTCAGGTGATTACTCTATGGAGCATATTTACGCTGATCTACGCCGCTGGATACAAAGATATCGAGGCACATCAGCGTAAACGGCTTGGGTGTGATTGTCAGGACAAAATTCCAACACCAATACCCAATAGCGCTTCAACACAAAAGCCAGAAAAAATGGAGTAAGCATGAGTATTCAAACACTAACCCACGCTGAAATTGAAGAAGTCACAGGGGGGTTCCAAGCCGTTGCAGGCGGCTTTCCCACTTACACCACCAACTCAAATGGCTGGACAACCACGACCGTCAGCCGACCATTTGAATTTTCATACGGCAACCGTGATGGCCTCAATGGAAGCTATTCATCTGTCAACAGACGCTTTTAGCCTCACCGCTCCGTCTGCCGAATCAACAGCACCACCGGCAACAACCCGACCAACACAATCAACAAACTCGGCAATGCCGCCCGCTCCCACATGCCCTCACTGGTCATCTCAAACACCCGCACCGCCAGCGTATCCCAACCATAACTACGCGTCATCAAGGTGATTGGCATTTCCTTCATCACCTCAACAAAACTGATCAACAATGCCGTCAATAAGCCAGTTCTGAGCAAGGGTAAATGTAAGCGCCGTACCACCTCACCCTGCGACGCACCGAGCAAACGCGCCGCTTCCTCCTGACTACGCCGAATCCGCTGCATCTGACTGTCAATCGGCTGAAATGCCACCGCCAAAAACCGAATCGCCAAAGCGATCAACATCACCCATACCGAACCAACCAAGAATTGCCGACCATCGAACCCCCAGCCTTGCAACAGACTGACGATTCGACCATCTAGCCACGCCAGCGGAATAAATACCCCAACTGCCAATACGGCGCCGGGGATCGCATAGCCAATGGTGGATGCACCAATTAATAGACCTACCATTTTTTGGGGATATTGTCGGCGCACCCCTGCCAGAATCAATCCAAACAGCGTCACCAGCACGGCCGCACTGGCTGCAATCAACAGTGACCGACTGGCAAACCCCCAATAACGCGCATCCAGATCCACCTGCCAAACCGACGCTGACCACCACAACAACTGCCCCATCGGCACAATGAAGGCCAAAATAAAAACGGTGCTACAAAGTGCTGTCGCTGACCAAGCCTGCCAACCCGTGAGGGATTTTCGCTGTACACGACTTATCCCCACACTATATTGTCGTCCCGTCCGCGCCCGCTGCTCCAACCACAACAAGCCCAACACACTAAGCGCCAATAGCCCCGCCAACTGTGCCGCGACCGTCAGGTTAAATAAGGCAAACCAAGATTTATAGATTGTAGTGGTCAAGGTATCGACATTAAAGACTGATACCGCACCAAACTCGGCCAACGTCTCCATCAGTGCCAACAACAATCCGCCGATAATCCAAGGCCGCGCCATCGGAATCGCAATCAAGCCAAAGGATTGCAACGGTGTACGCCCCAGCATTTGTCCCGCTTCCATCAGCCGTTGGCCTTGGCTTAAAAACGCACTACGCGCCAGCAGATACACATATGGGTAGAACGCAAATGACAAAATCACACTCGCACCTGCCAC
>JAYXXU010000142.1:0-9397 GCA_036019135.1 Pseudomonadota bacterium
AAATACGACAACACCAACGGCAAATCATTCAAATAGCCATGCTTACCATCGCGCTGACTCAGTCGCACAAAAATTCCCAGCACTTTCAGATGCCGTTGTGCTGCCATCGCATCAAACCACTGCTCAAACTGCGCTAAGGAAACCTGCCCCATCAGACCATTCACCTGCGCACGCTGCCAGTAGGTTTTGATCCAACCTTTGACCTGTGCATCTGGCCACTGCACATAGGCGTCACGTAGTAGTGATACCAAGTCGTAACTAATCGCACCGATCACCGCATCTTGAAAATCAATTACGCCTAGGCTTGACTCATCAGCCAGCACCATTAGGTTACGGCTGTGATAATCCCGATGTACCAACACCTGTGGCTGTGCCAATGCTTGTTCGGCCAAATATTGGTAGGTCTGACTGAGCAGATCTTGCTCGCTTTGACTCAGCTCCATCTGTAAAAACTGCGGCAAAAACCACTGATCAAACAGACGCATCTCGGCGATCAGTTTGTCGGCATGATAATCAGGCAGCGCCGATGCGGCAGGCACATCAATTTTTTGTAGATCAATCAGTTGATTCATCGCTTGTTGATAGTATTGATCCACCGTCTCAGCCGACAAAACCGCAGACAACACCGTATCACCAAAGTCCTCTAGTAGCAAAAAACCTTGCGCAAGATCTTGTGCAATAATCTTTGGTACGCGCACACCGTATGCCAATAACATGTCAGCAATCGTCACAAATGGACGGCAGTCTTCTTGTGGCGGTGGCGCATCCATCAGCATGTACGGCTGACCGTCGACGCGGACACGCGCATAACGTCGAAAACTCGCATCGCCTGCTAAAGGTACGATCTCAATCTCCGCACCCACAAACTGTTGCTTGACCCATGCGGTCATGGCCTGATCGCGTTCAGCTGTCATGCTGTATGCATCCTCTATCCAAAAAAATCTAAAAATTCAATACGCCCATCATCGCCGAGCGCTGGCTGTGTATCACGAACTTAGCGGAGTGTAGCCGCTTCGCCATTTTTTCTCTATGATGCGCAGGCAGTCCCTTGGAATATTCCTCATTGCGTACCGTGAGAGTCGCTGTTTTGTCCTTATTGTCCGATCACTCGCCCCGTTTTCGCTTGCGTCCATTGACCACCGCCTTGCTCTATGTGGGCAGTCTCTCGGCGGGATATGCCTATGCTGAGCAGCCTGACCGCTTGGCTGAACAGATCGCCAGCCTCCCGCCCAGCACTGAGCAGTGGCAAAATGCACCTGCGGGGTATTTAAGTCTTGCTGAGTTTGACGAACTACAGGCCAGTGAATTGGCACTGGGTGGATTACCACGTACAACACCTAAACCTAGTTGTCGTGGCGTCTGGGTCACCCCAATTCCTGCCCAAGCGGCGTTTGAGACCTCCGTCCCACCCGCAGATGAACCGATCACCGTCACCGCTGATTATGGTTACTATGCACCCGATGGTCGGGCAGAGCTGTCAGGCGATGTACATATCAGTCAAACCAACCGACTGTTAACCGCCAATCAAATCCAATTGAACCCTCAGCGCACTACCGTTGAGGCGACAGGCGACGTGCAGCTTTCTGAGGCGGGCTTGACCACCTCAGGTGAAAAAATTCGCTACAACATGCAAGATCAGTCGGCTGAATTTAGCAATAGTCGCTATGTCAGCGAAACGCTACAAGCACACGGTCAAGCCGAACACGTTGCACGCAATGCATCAGGTATTTTAGAACTGAAAAACACTGCGTTTTCGACCTGTGAACCAGACAATCAAGTTTGGACACTGAAAACTGCACAGCTTGAACTCAATCCTGACACAGGACGTGGCACTGCCAAGCGCAGCACACTGTATATTCATGACACGCCCATCATCAGTCTGCCATGGTTCAATTTTCCAATTGATGATCGGCGTAGTAGTGGTTTTTTAATCCCCAAAGCAGGCTATACCAATGATGGGGGTCTAGAAGCCTCCATCCCGTATTATTTTAACCTCGCGCCCAACTATGATCTGACACTCACGCCACGCATCATGACCGAACGCTATGGCATGCTAGAAGCTGAAGCCCGTGGACTGACTGAACACTATGGTGCAGCTGTACTGTCTGGTGGATATCTGCCTTCTGATCCTCGCTATGATCATCAAGATCGCACACGTGCCAGCCTACAGCATGATTGGGTGATCAACCCCGAATTTACCTCCGTCATCGATCTCAACTATGTATCGGACAAAGACTATTTTACTGATCTCGGCAATGACCCATTGGTCAGCAACCATCTAAATCAAGAACGCTCTTTGTCGTTATTTTATCAAAGCCAAAAAGTAGATGGTCTCACAGGCACATTTCGGGTTCAGGGCTTCCAAACCGTCGATCCCGCCACACCTGATATTGATCGGCCATACGCTCGTCTGCCGCAATTGCTGCTGAATTATCACAGTGGCTCGCCTTTGGGCTGGCAGTATGACGCGCAACATGATAGTGCTTATTTTAAACGCAGCATCACTGATGGCTCAGGCATCGAAAACAGCGGCATACGGGTCTATAACCAGCTCTCAACGCAATACAACTATCGGCGCTCATGGGGGCATGTGATCCCCGCTTTTTCGGCACAACACGTGCTTTATCAGTATGATGAGGACAGCCTAGATAGCCAAAACCGTAGCAAAGATGACGCGGTGCGTGATGCAGTTGTCCCCCAATTTAGCCTAGACGCAGGACTGATTCTGAAGCGGCAAGGACAATTCTTGCAGACGTTAGAGCCACGACTCTTTTATGCTTACTCACCGTACGTCAACCAAGATGATTTCCCCAACTTTGACAGTGCGCCCATCTCTCGTAGTTACAATCAATTGTTCCGCACCCATCGCTTTATTGGTCATGATCGACTGGAAGACAATCACTTTGCCACACTGGGTCTGGTGCATCGACTGTATGACCAAGATGGCTTGGAGTTGCTGCGCTTGGGTATCGGTCAGAGCCGCTACTTTAAAGATCGGCGAGTACGCTTAAATGCAGATGATGCGATTGCCACTGAGCGCAATTCAGGCCCTGCGCTAGAGTTATCCTCACAATTGACAGAGCACTTACGGATTGACAGCACGGCGCTATGGCAATCGAATGGCAGTAATGCCAGCACCATCGCACAGCTCAACTACCAAAACCCAAACGGCCATATTTATCACGCGGGCTATATCCAACGGCGAGAAGTATTCGAACAAAACCAACAAGCGCTACGCCAAGTCACCGCAGGCATCATCCAACCAATTCATCAGCAATGGCGGGCTTTTGGTTACCTTCAGTATGATTTAGACAAACGCATCACACGAGATGGATTGTTTGGCTTAGACTATGACAGTTGCTGTTGGCGGGTGGCATTATATGGTCGCTCTTACTACAATGACCTTGATGACCCCTCAACCACTAAACCTCGCCGACTCATCATGGCTGAGCTGACCCTTAAGGGACTTGGTGGATTATCTGGCAATTTGGCCAACCTGCTTCGGCAGAAAATTATCGGTTACTCGCAGGTAGAAAACACGTGGAATTCCCGCTAAACCTTATCGCCCAACGCCGTCTACTCTCTGCCACCCTTCTGGCAGGGGCATTGGCACTTTCAACCGCACACGCCAATACCACACTCGACCGTGTGGTCGCCGTCGTGGACAGTACGGCGATTTTGGAAAGCGACGTTAACAAAGCCATGCAAGAACGACGCGCTCAACTGAGCGCCCGTCAACAACCTATTCCCCCAGAGGAAGCATTACGCCAGATTGTCTTACAACAAGAGATTTTGCGTCAGATCCAACTCGGTTTGGTCAAGCGTGGTGGACTGACCATTGATGATAACGCCCTAAATGCCGCCATTACTGAACTGGCGCAACAGCAAGGTGCACCGTCACTGATGGCGTTCCAACAAGCCTTAGACCAACGCCAAGCAGGCAGCTATGCGCGTCTACGCCAACAGATGCGCGAAGACCTCAGTATCAATCGCTTGCGCCAACAACAAGTCGGCTCACGGGTACGAATCAGTGATCGCGCGATTGATAACTTCCTCGCCTCGCCACAGAGCCAGATTTATCTGTCAGATGAATTGCGTACTGCACATTTTCGGGTAACCTTGCCCGAACAAGCAACCGAAACTGATCTGCAACGCGCAACTGAGATTGCAATACAAGTTCAGCAAGCACTCCAAACCGACAAAACCATTCAGCAAGTGCTCGACACCCAAGCCAACCAAGACGCTTATCCTGTGGGTGGTGGCGATATGGGATTCCGTAAGCCTGCCGAACTACCGACGATGTTTGCCGAGCCAATTGAGCAGCTCGAGGTGGGTCAAGTCACTGCACCAATTCGTGCTGCCGATGGTATCCATGTGATCAAGCTGCTGGATCGGCGCGGCGCTGAACGTACCATCATTCCACAATGGCAAGTACGGCACATCTTGATTTCTCCGAACGAAGTGGTCAGCCTTGCCGATGCCAAGAGCCGAATTGATAGTCTGTATGAGCGCCTGCAACAGGGTGAGGATTTTGACACACTGGCCAAAACCTTCTCAAATGATACAGGATCAGCACGCGACGGCGGGAGTTTGGGCTGGGTAACGACAGGTGAAATGGTGCCTAGTTTCGATACCATGATGCAAAAAACCGAAATCAATGACTTCAGCACGCCATTCCAAAGCCAGTTTGGTTGGCATATTCTGCAAGTACAAGGTAAGCGTCAGCACGATATCACCGAACAATATCGCCGTAATGTTGCACGCCAAGCCTTATATCAGCGTGAGTTTGAACAAGAGCTTGATAATTGGTTGCGTGAAGTCCGCGCATCTGCCTTTGTCGAGTTGAAAGATCAAGCCCAACCCTCCTCATAACATACAACATTTGCTAGTGGCTACGCCATCGACGTAGCCCGCTACGCACAGCCCAGATCATCAGCACAACCAATGGCACACAAAGCCAAATCATACCGTAAGCGGCCAATATCAACCCTGATGTCCCGATCAAACCAAATAACAACCCAAACATCAGTCCAAAGAGCAGCTCGGTCATTAGCACCGCCCAACCACCTTCAATCTTACTGGATCGATGCGCAGACGCTGCAATTTTTTCTGGCGCGTCCTTCTGATTGGGTACTGACACCTCATCACCCCGCTGCTAAAACCACAAAGCCCATCACAATGGATGGGCTTTGTTAGATTCAATCACCGCAAGGCGGGATTAGAATTTTGGTTGGGTATCATCATCGTCATCAAGGTTGCCATTGTCTTCGGCACGGTTACCTGGCTCAAAACCACCACCGCCAAAACCACCTTGCTGGCCGCCACCAAAGCCACCGCGGCTTGGGTTAAAGCCACCGCGATCACCGCCACCGAAGCCACCAGTATTGCCAAAACCGCCACCTTGAGGTGCGCCACCAAAACCACCAGCCGCGCCACCGAAGCCGCCTTGCGGCGCGCCACCAAAACCACCCGCTGGTGCACCGCCGAAGCCTGCACCCTGAGCAGGTGCACCGAAGCCGCCTTGCTCAAAACCAGCGGGCGCACCTGCTGGACGTGGGTTACGCGCAGGAACAACAGTCGAAATGGCATGCTTGTAGACCATTTGGCTAACCGTGTTCTTGAGCAGAACGACATACTGATCAAATGATTCAATTTGACCTTGTAGTTTGATTCCATTGACCAAGAAAATTGACACTGGAATGCGTTCTTTCCGCAAAGAATTCAGGAATGGATCCTGCAAAGTTTGTCCTTTAGACATGTTATGACTCCAAAAAAAACACAGCGCACAAAAAACCGTCCTCTTGCAATCACTGCATCGGGAAGCGGGAACCTGAATTTTGCGCCAAGCGGCTTAGACACGCAATAGCATTTGTCTGGCATTCATACCATCTAATACATCAATCTCGTGTTGTTCGCGTAACGAACGCAGCCAAGTGTATTGGCGCTTGGCCAATTGTCGAGTTGCAAACAGGGCTTTGTCCTGCATCTGTTGATAATCTTTTATCGTGGGGGTGACCAAATCCAGATATTCCCAAGCCTGCCGATAGCCGACTGAACGCATGGATGGCAAAGCTGAATTTACATTTGGATTAGATCTAAGTTGTTGAACCTCATTTAAAAAACCTTGACTCCACATCAACTCCAAGCGCAACGCAATCCGTTGATGCAGCCATGCCCGCTCAGGCATTAGCGCAAACAACTGGAATTCGAATGGCCAAGGCTGAAACGTCTGCTGATCATGCAAATCACTGATGGCATGACCGGTCAGTCGATACACTTCTAATGCCCGTAATAATCGCTGTCGATCATTCGGCGCAAAACGCTCTGCTGCTCTTGGATCGACCTCTGCAAGCTGACGATGGATGTCTGACCAGCCCAAGGCAGCCGCTTCGGCCTCAATCTCGGCACGAACTGTTGGATCGGACTCTGGCAAGCCTGGTGCCATGCCTTGTAATAAGCTACGGAAGTACAACATCGTACCGCCTACCAATAGGGGTATCTTGCCCCGCGCATGAATCTGACCAATCAGCGCCACCGTATCCTCAACAAAGTTCGCGGCTGAATACACCTGATCAGGATCTAAGATATCGACCAAATGGTGTGGATATTGTGCCAACTCAGTCGCCGTCGGTTTGGCCGTCCCAATGTCCATCCCGCGATAAATCAAGGCAGAATCGACCGAGACCAACTCAAATCGCCCCTGATCATACAATTCAAATGCCAGCGCGGTTTTGCCACTTGCGGTCGGCCCCATCAAACACACGACGGGTGGATGCGATTTCATAATAACTCCATACGTGAGATCGGTTGTTACACACTCGCACAGCCCCTAATCACCGCGTGCAAACAACTTATCCAACTGGCTCAATGGAAAGGCACGCCATGTCGGCCGACCATGATTACACTGCCCCGCAAAAGCCGTCTGCTCCATCTGCCGTAACAAGCTGTTCATTTCGGCTAGGCTCAGTGCACGATGGGCACGTACTGCACCATGACAAGCCATCGTGGATAAAATCCGATCACGCGCCTGCGTCAACACATCTTCTTCGGCTTGATCAGGCAAACTACTGAGCAATTGTTGCACCAAACGGGTGAGATCCCCCTTGGCCAACAAAGCAGGTACTGCCCGCAATAACACCTGTTGCTCACCCGCTTGATCCAGCTCTAGTCCCAACTGCTGCAACACAGGTTGCATCTGCGTGACACGCTCGGCCTGCAAAGCAGTCACCTCAATCGCTAACGGCACCAACAATTTTTGGCTATGCCATGCAGATTGTTGCCAAGACCGCTTGAGTTGCTCCAATAAAATACGCTCATGTGCCGCATGCATATCCACGACCACCAAGCCCTGTTGGTTTTGCGCCAGAATATAAACACCATGCAATTGCGCCAAGGCAAACCCCAATGGATAACTAGGATCAGCATTCGGTGCTGTGGTGGCTATAGCAGGCGCTGCGACCCGCACACCTGATAGATAATCTGCAACAGCCGATTGTACCGACGGCGAATATTGCGACTGCGAACGTGGCTCAAATGCCCGCCCGCCTGTCATTGCTGCTGGGCTGGATGCATCTATATGCAATGACTCAATCGGCGGGATCAGTGCCAGTCGGTCTTGATGTTGGGGTTGTGCGCCAGCAGGCGACAAACCTTGCGGCCAACCTGATGGCTCAATTGATGATGCCAGTGCATCTGCCAGCTCAGCAGGTGCTGCTGCTTGTTGTTGCCGCGCCAACACCTGACGGGCGTGATGCCGCACGAACTCATGCACCTCCCGTCCCGCCACAAAGCGCACCTCATGCTTGGTCGGGTGTACATTCACATCGACTTGATCGGGTGCAAGGGTCAAAAACAACAAAAAACTCGGATGCTTCTGACCATGCAATACACCATCGTAAGCCATGCGCAGCGCGTGACTGACCGTACGATCCCGCACCACACGACCATTGACATACAGATACTGCTGATCGGCTTGGCCGCGTGCTTGCGCAGGATGCCCCAACCAGCCCGCAATTTTGCCCGTTAACGTCTCTGCCTCAAACCATAAAGCACTGTCGGCAAAGGTATGACCTAGAATTTTTTTGACCCGCTGCAAACGCGCCCGACCCTCATCAGCAATCGGCAGATCCAAGCGCACTTGGCTTTGGTGACTCAGTCGAAAACCCACCTCAAAATGAAACAACGCCACCCGTCGGATCACTTCTTCGATATGGCTAAATTCAGTGCTGACGGTTTTGAGAAACTTTCGGCGAGCAGGCACGTTATAAAATAAATCCCGCACGACGACCCGTGTTCCGCGCGGCTGCGCGATTGGCTTGACTTGTGGTGCGGTATCACGCTCTAGCCAGACTTCCAGCCCCACGCCATCATCACGTTGACTACTGGCCAGACTTAAGCGAGAAATCGCAGCAATCGATGCCAATGCCTCACCGCGAAACCCTAACGTCTCAATCGCGGCCAGTTGCTCAGCCGTGTGGATTTTACTGGTCGCATGCCGCAGCAACGCCAAAGGGAGATCATCTGGATGAATCCCGCTGCCATTATCCACTACCTCAATTAAGCTCGTACCGCCTTGCTCAATCCGAATCTCAATCTGGGTCGCGCCTGCATCCAGCGCATTTTCGATCAATTCTTTGACAATCGACGCAGGCCGTTCGACCACCTCACCCGCAGCGATTTGATTGGCGAGCTGCGGCGGCAGCACCGCGATTCGACGTTGCTGTGTCAATGATGCCGTTATTTCACTCTGCATGCTGGAGCGCCTGTACAACCTGCTCACCATACGCACTTTGTGCGGTCATGGTCGCATGGCGCTGCTTACCATCTACAGTGAGCTGAATCAGCAGATCGGCACTCGGCACAACCGGCTCACCTTTACTTGGCCATTCGATTAATAGCAGTGCATTCGGCTGCTCAAGATAATCCCGAATCCCCATCAATTCCAATTCGTAGGGATCATTTAAACGATATAGATCAAAATGATAAATCGGCTGACCGTGGATCTCATACGGCTCAATCAAGGTATAGGTCGGGCTTTTGACATTGCCCTGATGGCCTAATGCCTGTAACCAATAACGAGTCAATGTGGTTTTACCTGCACCCAAATCTCCGACCAAATACACCACACCCTGTGTGCAGTGCTGCGCCAGTTGCACGGCTAAGCGTATGCTCGCGGCTTCATCAGGAAGGACGGTTAAAAAGGTCGGGGCAAGCATCGGCGTATGTCATCCAGCCAAGTAAAATCAGGCCAGATTATAGCATTACACGGTGACTGATCGTCATGACAAACCATACGGCAAACGTACCGTCACCCGTAAACCACGCCGTCCACGGATCGGATCATCATGGTTATGCAGCATGAGTGTTCCCTTATGCCGTAGCGTAATGGTCTGCGCAA
>JAYXXU010000143.1:0-2742 GCA_036019135.1 Pseudomonadota bacterium
TGTCATTGGCGACACAGTGACACCAGCACCAGCACCAGCACCAGCACCAGCACCAGCACCAGCACCAGCACCAGCACCAGCACCAGCACCAGCACCAGCACCAGCACCAGCACCAGCACAGGAAATCGAAATGCAGCAGCCAGAGCAAGTTCAACCAGCGACAGCACAGCAGGAACAGATCCAACAGCCGACAAATCTTGAAGGCTGGGTGTTTATCGACAGTAGCGGCACTTTCAAGACTGCCCCACGTCAAACCGCTGCTATGGCAATAGACGCGATGGAACAACTGGGCAATCGCGCTATTGATGAGCTGATCAAGGCGCAAGGTCTGCGACTGGCCAAGGTGCGCGTGGTCACTGACGTGTTGTTTGTGATGGGAGCTGTGGCATGAGCGACGATAGAATCCCGCAATACATACTTGCTGCGTCCAAAGATAAGGCCATCCAAGACGTTGGTCTCTATGACGATCCACGGCAGGTTTATACGCTGGGCGCAACGATTGGAGTGTTTTTAGTATTGGCGGACTGGATTGAGTCTGACAAAGCAAAGGATGCACGGATCGAGCGCCTTAAAGCCGAAAAAGAGCGGCAGCACATGGCGATTGTGGATTCAAGGACTGAAAACAAAAGGCTCAGAGATAGTAATCGTGAGTTGCGTGAACGGATTCAGTCTGTCGCGTTTAAAGATGATTGGAAGTTCGAGTCTTTCGGAAACGACCCGATCAGTGAGTGGGTTAGTGAGTATGCAATGATCTGTGAAAGCGATAACGAATACAATCCAACTGACTTTGAGCGCTGCTTGATCGTTGACGCCTTGCGTGGCTATGAGTCTGAGCAAGATAAAGATGTCCAGCTTTTGCGAACGCAAGCAATTGCGGATGCGGCGGAGATGCAGCGGCTACAAGCCCAAATCGACGCGCTCAAAGCTCAGCGTGACGCATTGTTGGCGGCTTTGGAGTGGTTGGTCGAGGCAATAGAGTTTACGCCGCTCAGTATACGTGCGCTGACAAATTTGGCCGTTGCTCGCAAAGCAATCGCAAAGGCTCAAGGTGGCCAACCATGATCCAAATCATTTGCGTCATCGGAATAATGCTGGTCACCCTTATTGCCGCATGGATCGTTATCTACAAGATGCCCACATGTTGCCACATCTGGGAAGAGGTAGAGCGCATCCGCATCACTGACGATGGCGTTACTGTTGGCCACAAGCACGTCATGCGCTGCGCGAAGTGCGGCTGGAAAAAGGTGGTGAAGGTATGACACACATCCATTTTTACGAGTGCATCGACAAGGGCGGTCTATACCGCCTGATCATGACCGCCAAGCCAGCAGGCTTGGCGACAGAAGATGCGGTTTTTTATCAGTGTGAGGATACGGGGCAAGCGTACTGGCGCTATGCGTCCGACTTTGACAAGCGCATGCGGTTAGTGCGTGTGATGGATGGGGATTAATAATGGGTGCATTACGCTATACAGTCACAATCGAAAGTGACACCCCGCCCAAGCTGTATTTGGGCGAAAATATCGCTGGGGGCACAGTCGTTGCTTTGGTTGCTGAATCCAAGCCAAAGCTGGTAGATGTCACATGGTTATTGCAGCACTACCCGCTGACTCGTACCACAATCATCAACAGACTGGCGGGACATAATCAAGGAAGTGAAGGCAAGCACCTGTACTGCCCTGATACTGCTCATGCCATCTTGACCGCTGCGCCTAAAAAGCGTGGCCGCGTCCGCAAGGAATGAGGGCTTAAATGCCCTCTAACATATCCGCTATTTCATCGACTGTAGGGTTGTAATAGGTGTTGATTAAAACGGTTGATGTGCGATGTCCTGTAATTTTCATCAGCACTTCTACAGGCACTTTTTGGGTTCGCACAAGGCGGCTAATCGCTTCGTGCCGCGTGTCGTGAAAATGCAAGTCATCTAACCCGCTTCGCTTCAATCCACGCTGCCAAGATTTTTTAAAACTCTCTAGAGTATTTGGGAATAATTTGGGTTTGTCGTGCTGAATCAGCGCAATCAAGTCTTTTGCGCCTTGTAGCAGTGGCACGTCACGCGGATGACCGTTTTTGGTATCTGGTAAGTGCAAGTGACGGGCAAAGATGTTTTTACGCTCAACTGATAGTATTTCACCTTGCCGCATGGCAGTCTCAAGCGCAAACAAAAAGCACCAAGCAACGTAGTGGCGCGGCTCGGTCGGCACTTGGCCGCGCTTGTACTCAAATGCAGCTATTAGCGTCTCAACTTCGTCATCAGTGATCCTGCGAGTGCGCGCCTTAGGTTGCTTCGGCTTGGCAACCAGATCAAAAGGATTGGATTCAAGCAAAAATAGCTCTTTGCGTGCATAGCTAAAGATTGAGCCAAACAAGGCCATCTCGCGCAATACTGTAGCGTCTGCAACAGCGTTTTGTCGCTCCTTGCGCCACTTTGTGAGCATTTGTGGAGTAATGTCATGGATGCTGGTTGCAACGAGATCAGGAAAGCGGTTTTTGATCGTGTGTATCTGCTCTTTGATGTACTGCGCGCTTTTCTTGTGTCGGCCAGATTCGAGATAGTAAGTATCAAGCAAATGTGCAAATGAGTAATAAGGCCTGATCCCCGCCCTATCATCTTTAATCTGCGCTTTTTCTTCGAGCAACTTTAGTGCCGCCCATTGCTCGCACTCTTTTGCCGTGTCACGGGTTGCGGTCAGGCGCTTACCGCGCACTGTGATCCTGATTTGGTAGGAGTCGCCGTGTTTGT
>JAYXXU010000144.1:0-1668 GCA_036019135.1 Pseudomonadota bacterium
TCAATGTCGAGATCCAATATCGCCTGCCAGACCTGATCAGCCGTCTGTTGGGTCAGGGCGCGGGGCAGGAGTTCGTTGATTGAGGCGGCTTGTGCGGGTGCATCGGTGCGTTGTTGCCATGCACGGCGGCGACGAATACGGTGGTATTGCTCCGCAATATTGGCAAGATTTAAAAAATGGGTAAAGGCACGACAGACGGGCAGCAATTCATGCTCAGGTAAATGAGTAAGGCGCTGATTGAGCTGTTGTTCAGCAGAAAGGTTGCCATCTCTGGCTTGCTTGGCCAGTATACGAATGTCTTCGACCCGATCAAATAACGTTTGTCCAGCTTGTTGTTTGATCACCTCCCCAAGCAATCGTCCCAGTAGTCGAACGTCATCGCGTAATGCAGCATGTGGATCAGTTGCAAGATTCGACTCAGTCATCAGCATTGCTCCTTTTTTAATGAGCTTATGTGCTCAACATATGAGCAGGGGCTGGCCAGTCGTTTGACGTATTCAACACGACGGCCAGCCGCAGGAGACCTAACCACCAGAGGCTTTGATTCTGCCGACTAATTCAGGTGGTTCCAGCCGATCACTAAAGCCCTCAACCTGACCAAAACGATCACTGTGCTGCCAGTCCTGAATGGCTTGTTCAATATCCGCTTGGTTGCGTCCCACAAAATTCCACCAGATTAAGCGTTCGGATTCAAATGGCGTGCCACCAATGAGGAGGAATCGCGCGGCGGCATGGGTTTGAATCTGGATCATCTCGCCACCTGTCGGCCAATACAGCAGCGTCCCAATCTCGAGTGGCTGGTCTGCAACCGTAATTGCACCATCTAGCACTAATATCCCATATTCAAAATCACGGCGTAGCGGGATGTTGATTTGGCTTGCCTGTTCACAGTGCAAATCTGCCGCAAGCAATGGCGAATGTACAGCGACAGGGGAGGTGGCATTGAACAGCTCGCCTGTCAGCACAGTGACCTTGAAGCCAGCCTGTTGTATTGTGGGCAGTTCGGGATAATGTTCGAATGCGGGCGCAATATCAAACTGCGCATCTGGCAGAGCGATCCAGAGCTGTGCAGCATGGACACATGGCGGGCGTGGGGTTGGTGAAGTTTCAGCGTGACTAATCCCATAGCCTGCGGTCATCAAATTGACTTGATTGGGACGAATCACTTGACGATAACCTAGACTGTCTTGATGCAAAATTTCGCCTTCAATCATCCATGTAAACGTCTGTAGGCCGATATGCGGGTGTGGTGCGACATACATCCCCTCATCCGCCTGTACATTGGCGGGTCCAGCCTGATCCAAGAAACACCAAGCACCAATCATGCGTTGCTGTCGATTGGGCAACGCCCGACGAATCTGCATGTCTGTGCCTAAAATGGCATCTCGAGTAGGTATACGCACAAAATCCATAATCTATTGTTCTCTATCGACGACTTGATCTGACCTTATACCGCGAGGCTGTATTTGTCATCTAGGATTTTGCAGCCATGCATGAATACATTGTGTAGGTAGATCGTCATATCTTTGGTGCTAAACAGCATAAAAAAAGCCCCGCAAATGATGCAGGGCTTTTTAGAATATGGCTCCTCAACCTGGGCTCGAACCAGGGACACACGGATTAACAGTCCGTTGCTCTACCGACTGAGCTATTGAGGAATCGATAGTG
>JAYXXU010000145.1:0-3669 GCA_036019135.1 Pseudomonadota bacterium
GCTGATGATGCCGTTGCCGCAGCCGAAGCTGCTGTTGCTGCCGCTGAGACTTCATCTGATGCTGCTGAAGCAAGTGCCGAAGCTGCTGTAGATGAAGCAACTGCCACTGCTGAAGGTGAGCCAGCAGCAGTCTCTGAGCCTTTCTAAGCTAGATTTGATGATCATGAGAAAAGCCCTGCACCTGTTGTGGGGTTTTTTTTGATTTTGTGGCCGAAGGCCTGATTTATGACGCGCTTCACGGTAGAATGGCCGCAGTTTAAAGGAGTTCAATATGGCACTTATTTCTTTGCGCCAGTTGCTAGATCATGCGGCTGAACACAACTATGGCGTTCCTGCCTTTAATGTGAATAATCTTGAGCAAATGCGTGCCATTATGTTGGCCGCCGATCAAACCAACTCACCTGTGATTGTGCAGGCCAGTGCGGGCGCGCGTAAGTATGCGGGATCGTCATTTTTGCGGCATTTGATTTTGGCTGCGCTTGAAGAGTGGCCACATATCCCTGTAGTAATGCATCAGGATCATGGTACCAGTCCAGCGATTTGTCAGCGTTCGATTCAGTCAGGCTTTTCATCAGTGATGATGGATGGTTCACTCGGTACAGATGGCAAAACACCAATGGATTATGGCTACAATGTCGGGGTCACTCGTCAGGTCGTCGAGATGGCACATGCCTGTGGTGTATCGGTCGAAGGTGAAATCGGTTGTTTGGGCAGTCTTGAGACAGGTATGGCAGGTGAGGAGGATGGTGTGGGCGCAGAAGGCGTTCTGGATCATAGCCAATTGCTGACCAGTGTTGAAGAAGCGCGCTCATTTGTACAAGATACGGGTGTGGATGCGTTGGCGATTGCTATTGGTACCAGTCACGGTGCATATAAGTTCACCCGCCCACCGACTGGCGATATCTTGGCGATTGATCGCATCAAAGAAATTCATGCCGCGATTCCAAATACACATTTGGTCATGCACGGCTCATCTAGCGTACCACAAGAGTGGTTGGCGGTGATTAACGAGTTTGGCGGTGATATTAAAGAAACCTATGGCGTGCCTGTTGAGCAGATTGTTGAGGCAATCAAGCACGGTGTGCGTAAGGTGAATATTGATACCGATCTACGCTTGGCCTCAACGGGCGCAATGCGCCGTGAAATGGCGAAGAACCCAAGCGAGTTTGATCCGCGTAAATTCTTTGCCAAGACTGTGCTTGCCATGCAAGAGGTGTGTGTTGCGCGCTATGAAGCATTCGGCGCGGCAGGTCAGGCCAGCAAGATCAAGCCAATTTCGCTTGAGAATATGGTATCGCGTTATTGATTAAAATGCGTCCTTCTAAAAAGGCAGCTTCGAAGCTGCCTTTTTAGTTCAGATAGCGGTGTCTTTTGTCGATGAAGCACCTAGCCTGTGTTCCTGAGACCTGCCGCTATCCCTGCAATCGTGACCATTAAGGCTTGATCATAGGCCAAATGGCGTGCTGCATCCGTGGGTTGTTCACGACAGCGCCGCATCAGTTCGGCTTGTAGCATATGCAATGGCAGGATATAGGGCGTGCGTACGTTGATTGAGCGCCGAATCACGGGGGCGTTCTGGAGCAGTTGGTCTTGTTGTGTCAGTTGTAGTAAGACATCGACACAATCGCTCAGCCGTTGCCGCAGGGTCTGCCCGATTAGATGCAGTTGTGGATCATCGGTCAGATGTTGCTCGTAATACGCGGCGATCTGCCCGTCGGCTTTGGCCAGTACCATTTCGAGCATGCTCAGCAAGGTCTGAAAATACGGCCATTCAACGCTCATCTCCCGCAACAAGGCCGCATGCTGTTGCTGCTGTGCTTGTTGTAACGCTTGCCCTGTTCCCAGCCATGCAGGCAGCATCAGGCGAATCTGTGTCCAAGCAAAGACCCAAGGAATTGCGCGAAGGGACTCAATCCCACCACCAACATTACGCCGTGCAGGCCGTGAGCCGAGTGGTAGCCGTTGCAACTCTAGCTCGGGGGTGACGCTGCGTAAGTAGCGGATAAAGTCAGGATCGCCTCGCACAGTATCCCGATAGAGCTGTACGGCATGCTGGGTGAGTTGTTGCATTTGCTGCCGCCATTCTGGTTTTGGGGCAGGGGGTGGCAGGAGCGTAGCCTCAAGCGTTGCGGCAGCATACAGCTCAAGGTTACGAATAGCGATCCCATGCATACCAAATTTGAATCGGATCATCTCACCTTGTTCAGTAACGCGTATTTTGCCTTGTACGGAATGTGGCGGTTGAGCGAGTAGTGCCTGATGGGTTGGTGCGCCACCGCGACTGACTGAGCCACCCCGACCATGAAACAAGGTCAGTTGAATCGCATGCTGTTTGGCGACGGCGGTAAGCGCTTCTTGGGCTTGATATTGCGCCCAATTCGCGGCCAAAAAACCTGCGTCTTTGGCCGAATCAGAATAGCCAATCATGATTTCTTGTTGACCGTGAATCGCTTGCTTATACCAATCAACACAAAGCAATGCATCGAGGCAACTGGCTGCGCGTTCCAAATCGTCTAAGGTTTCAAACAACGGCACAACACGCAAGGGTTGGCGGATCTCGGCTTCTTTTTGTAGCAGCATCACTGCCAGTACATCGCTGGGTTGTCCTGCCATGGAGATGATATATGCCCCAAATGAACTGCTAGGATGTTGTGCGAGTATCCGAAACGTGGCCAGAACCTCTTGCACATCGGGATGCTGAATCGGTGCATCATCAGATGCGCTGATTTGGCGTGGCAGCAGTGGACGTGGATTTTTTAATTCTTGGATTAAAAACGCTTGCTTGGCACTCTCAGACCAATCGCGGTAACAGCCGAGCTGTAGGTATTGGGTGATGGCATCCAGTGCTTGCAGATGCCGTCCCGCGTCCTGTCGGATGTCCAGCTTGATGAGGCTGAGTCCAAAGCAATGTACCCGTCGGATAATATCCAACAGCTCTCGCTGTGCAATCTCCGCCATATCGCAGGCCACCAACGAGTCATAGCAGCACTGTAGTGGCTGGAGTAACTCGGCATCCTCTCGATAAATTGGCGCATCGGTGTGCAAGGATTGGCCTTGAATACAGGCATGTGCCCAGTCGCGGGTCAGCGCCAAGCGATCCCGCACGGTACGCAGTAGGTCGCGATAAGGCTCTTGGCTGTCTGTACCAACGTGCTGTCGTAGCTGTGCATCACATGCTTGCATGGAAAGTTGCCAGCGTAACGCATCAATATCACGGTGCAATAAGTCGGCTGCTTGCCAGCGTGCCAGCAACAGCACCTCATGGGTCACTGCATGCGTGACGTTGGGGTTGCCATCGCGATCACCACCCATCCATGAGGCAAAACGAATTGGGCGATGGGCTAACGGCAGATGTTGGCCAAGTTGCGTATGAACATCTTGATCCAATTGGCGCAAAAAATCAGGAACTGCCTGCCAAAGTGTCTGTTCAATCGCCGTAAAGCCCCATTTGGCCTCATCAATCGGTGTGGGTTTATGTTTGCGGATTTCATCGGTATGCCATGCAGCAATGATGTGGCATTTGAGTTGGTTAAGTTCAGCCTCTCGCTCAGGTGGAGTGAGTCTGTATTGATCTAAACGTTCAAGACTAGAAGCGATCTGGTCGTATTTTTGGATAAGGGTGCGGCGGCTGACTTCGGTTGGATGCGCGGTTAAGACCAACTCAATGTC
>JAYXXU010000146.1:0-5464 GCA_036019135.1 Pseudomonadota bacterium
TGACCACCTTGCGTCGTGTCTTGTCCAAACGCGCTTGATCAGCGGTTAATGGAACACGGGGCAGTAGCATTTGATTCACGGCATTTATTCTTTTTGCAAAAAAACTCATTTCCATCACTCACAGTGATCAAAAAACAGTCGAACATTGTATGACTCAGCCCAACATAGCGTCAACAATGTATTTGTGTCAAACCCAATGACTCCAGCACCGATCATAACAACCCCACCAGACAAAAGCACCTTGCCAATCCGCCCCCAAGCATCGCACACTCGAGCCTGTTCTAACCACATCTACGCCACACGCACTTAACACGCAGAAGGAGATCCGCGATGTTTAAAAACATGACCTCAGAAGTATTCGGCACCAGCGACATCGGCAAGATTATCGAGCCGCAAGACTTTAACAAAACCGACATCGACGACTATATTTTTCATGAAGATCACGAAAAAATCTTCTTTTTGATCAAAGCAAAAACCGACGAATACTGCTTTACCAATACCGCTTTTATTCACCTCGATGGCAAAAGTGCCATGAGCAAAAAACGCACCCTACACCGCTATCTGTATAAGCATCACCCGATCAGCCAAGTGTCGTTAGAGACTGCTGGAACGATTGACCTTGATGCCGAAATTAAGTTTAACCTCGGCAATCAAAGCTTCTCGATTGATATCGACAAAAACCAAATCGACAAAATCCGTGACCTGTACAAAGCACTGTTCAGCATCGGCGAAATCTGCAAAGACATCGAGCGCCAGATGGACACCCTGCACATGATGCAAAAATCCGTCAACGGCATGTTTGTCCTGCGTGAGCTACCTGAGCAAGTGGTGCTGAACCTCCCCGATATTATTTGCCAGACTACCCAGCAAATCGAAGGGCACTTTAACGACCGCCGTAAACAGATCGAGCATTTCGATTTTGCAGAGATTTTTGAGCGGTATCTCAAGCAATGAGTGGCACGACCCAGCATTGAATGAGCTAATCAGACACACGGTTATATACAAAACCATTTATTCTGTATATAACCAATATCACATAAGAGCCATCACATAGTGATTGGCAACATTATTTTTGAATATTTATCTTGCCTGTTTTGTTTACCTAATGTAAATAGTCAGGCGTTTATCCACATCAATAAGGTCTTTGACTATGTTAAAACAAACTTTACTCGCATCCTTGATTGGCACAACGTTACTCATCTCTGCATGTGGCGGCGGTGGTGGTGATTCTGGTAGCCAAAACAACGATCTATCCCAACTCAGCTTGTCATTTAAAACCAACTTGCCCGCAAAAATCACTGCCACAGAAGGCGAGACGTTAAGCCTATCCGTCGAGGTTCTAGCCAATCGGCCAGGTGGTGTAGATTACGAGTGGTTCTTTAATGATCAAAGAATTGACGTACCGAAAAATACCAGCACGCTACTTGTGCGAGATATCACCGCTGACCAACAAGGCAAATATCGAGTGATTGTTCGGGATATTTTTCGCGAAAAAAACTTTATTGCCAGCAACACCACACAAGTACAGGTTGAGCGTAAACAGAGCAAGCCCACTTTTGGTGAAGATGCAGGTACGTTTAGTGCGATTATTGGTGATGATGTCACGTTGAACCCCGTAGCAACAGGCTTTCCAACGCCGAAATATCAATGGTATAAGGATGGCAAAATCTTAACAGGTCAAACAGGCGCGATCCTTGATCTCAAAAATGCTCAAAAAGAAGACTCTGGCGTTTATTATGTGATTGGTAAGAATAGCCTTGGCGACAGCAAAAGCGCTGAGTATCAAGTCAATGTCACCCTACAACTGGCAACGGGGGTTTGGTTTGGGACATTGAATCAACAAAATGCTGTGTTTGCAGTCGCACCAAATGGTCAGTTTATTTTCAATGCAGCCTCTGATACACAGGGTTCGTTATCGACCACGGGGAGCGTTCGTACAACCTCGCTGCTACAGGATGGCAGCAACCTCAGATTCCATCCAAAATCTGAGGTCTCGACACTGATGAGAAACAGTAATGGCTCATTTATAGAAAGTGATACGACCATATCATTGAGCAGCAATGGAATTTCTTTTATCCCTCAGTCCCATATTAACTCGAAATTTGTACAGATTAATATACCGACACAACTGGATCCCAACATCAGCATCCCAAACTGGGATTTTGCTCAATTAGATTTGGAATATGACACACTGATTAGCAACTTGGTGACTACACCACAAGACATGTCTGGTGTATGGAAAATGTCAGGATCAAATGATTCATTGAACCACCAAATAACGATTGATGCGGATGGTAATTTTACAGGTACGCTGTTTGAAGGCAATTGTGAAATCCTCAAAGGCAAAATCGCACCTGCTGAAGACTCACAAACTTTATATACTACTGCGTATAAACTGGTACAGCCTGAAGGTAAAAACTGTCCTGTTGGGTTATTAAATCCAAGCTTTAAAGGTTTGGCCTTCCGTATACCAGACACGACGACAGGGGAGATGCGACTGTATATGGCCAGCTATTTCCTCATGGATAAAAAGGTCGCATCTGTGCAGCCGCTCTTTTTATCACGATAGATTGGACTGCAACACAGCTCACCTACGATTGGTAGCGTATCTATACGATACGCTGCTCTTAGGTTGCAGAACTGCTCTTTATACCTGTATGAGAGTTGCTAAGATTTGAGGAGTGACAAAAATCAGGCCAACCCTAATGCATACATCAAACATCCTTATTACGCTTGCGTTCATCACCACGCTGACGGGCTGTGCTCAGACACCCACCACAGCATCCAACCCATCAGATCCAGATGTCTTATTGGGTCGCGCTGAAGCCCTACAAAAGCAAGGTCTGCCTATCCCAGCCCTATATTTGACCCAACAAGCCATTCAGCACTACCAACAACAGCATAACTTGCGCAATCTGGGTTATGCCTACTTGAGCTATGCCGCACTGATTCGCTCAGATCAGTTGGCGGCTGCGGCGACCTTCAAGATACGGCGCAGCGGGCTTGATCCTGTGCGTGGAATCACCCTCGAGAATCGGCAACAACAGGCTCATCAACTCGAACAACAAGCACTACAGACCTTATTACAGGCCGAGCAACAATACTTGGCCTCCAACCAGTTTGATAAGCTGTCGAATGTGTATTACAATCAAGCCCTCGCCTATCAACGCCTCCAACAGCCGCAACAGGTTTGTATCGCCTATGACAATGCACTAGCTGCCCATCACACCAATCTGCGCCAAAACCCGACTGCCTCACCACAAACGGGTGCATCAGGCCAATCGGTGGACGCTCAACTTCGGCAGCTACAGGCACAACAGGGCTGTTTATAGTTCAGATTCTACTGCCAAATAACGCTCATCCCCTAACCGAGCCCGCGCTAGGGCTTCATGCGCACAAGGGGAGAATCAAAAAATAAAAGTACGCTGGCGAACCGTGTTACACCTGATACCTATGACCTGAATCGACACATTTAGCCGCTCGTTCGGCCAGATTGAACATGCTATAACAGCATCTGACTTTGACCATATCCTACGCCAATGCCTCTTTTTTATCGCACGCTGATCGTCGGCCTACTGACCAGTCTGGCACAACTGAGCAGTGCCGCCGAAACCGATGCACCACCCACGCCAGCACCGCCTGCGTTTTGGATTGATCAACAACACGCCAATATTCAAGATCAACTCAAAACTCAAGCCAATCGTATGGATGGTTGGTTTGGTGAAGCCCCTTCTGGTGATGCGCGTGCCAAAGTACGCCTGATCATGGACAACAGTTGGGATAAGCACCATGAGCTTGATACCAAAGTGCGGATTCGCGGCAGTGTACGCCTGCCCAATGCTGACAAGCGTTTTCGGCTGATGTTTGGGGATGACACCCTCGAAGATGAACAGCCAATTGGCATTCCCCTCAGCAGCACCGAGAGCACTTCAACCACGCCCACAGATGCGCTGAATCGTCGCCAGCAAATCAATCAACAGGCACGCCGTGATAATGCATCGATTGCGATTCGTTGGTTGGCAAATATTTCTGAGCAGATACAGGCTGATTTTGATCTTGGGGTGCGTTCTGGCACAGATATCTATGCCCGTGCGGAGATGGCGCGCTCATGGCAGCATGATGAGCAAATCAGCTCCACATTACGCCAAACGCTGCGCTACGGTGCTAGAAGTGATCTGTATGCGCGTACAGATTTTGATCTGCGCTACCAAGTCGAAGATCAGCCCTTGCTACGCTACTATGTCGAATGGATCTATGCCAAGCCTGATAAAGCATTAGGCTTTAGTTGGGCGCATCGTTTTTCGCGAGAGCATTCTTTTTTTAAAGATCATGCGTTTTCATACGGGCTATTGGTGACAGGTCATCTCAAAGATGAGGACTTACAACGCCAAGCCTATGGTCCTTGGCTCACATGGCGGCAATCTGCATTTCGCGATTGGTTGTTTGTACGAGGGGATTTGAATTATTTAGATAATCGCACCGAAAAGCGTAGCCACTACTTATCTGCCTTGGTGCGGTTAGAGGCGGTATTTTGAGGCATCATGCAAAAAAGCCCATACACGGGGCATGGGCTTTTTTGCAGCTAAATCAAAAACACTCTGAACAATTAAGCATTCAGTAACAATGCATTGACTCGTTTTAGATAGGCCGCTGGGTCTTCAGGAACACCGCCTTCAGCCAGTAGTGCCTGATCAAACAGGACATTCGCCAGATCGTCAAAATGCGTTGTACTTTCTAGGCGCTTGACCAATGGATGCTCAGGATTAATCTCCAGCGTCGGCTTGGACTCTGGCACAGGCTGACCCGCTTGCTTGAGCATCCGCGCCAACTGCCCCGAAATCTCACCTTCACCGACCACCAAGCAGGCTGGACTATCGACCAAACGCGTGGTCACCCGCACGTCTTTGGCTTTGCCACTCAAGCTGCTCGAGAGTTTTTCTAGCAGTGGCTTCATGCTTTCAGCAGCAGCTTCCGCAGCTTTTTTCTCTTCTTCGTCTTGCAGGTTGCCCAGATCGGCTGCGCCTTTAGCGACGCTTTGCAACGGTGTGCCGTCAAACTCATTGACGAAGTTCATCGCCCACTCATCCACGCGGTCGCTCATCAGCAACACTTCGATGCCTTTTTTACGGAACAGTTCCAATTGTGGGCTGTTTTTGGCAGCGGCTAGACTGTCGGCCGTGATGTAATAAATCGCCGCTTGGCCGTCTTTCATGTTGGCCTTGTACTGCGCCAACGACACGCTGACCTCATCGGTATTGGTCGAGGCAAAGCGCAGCAGTTTGGCGATTTTTTCTTGGTTGCCAAAGTCTTCGCCCAAGCCTTCTTTCAGCACTGAACCAAACTCCGCGTAGAATTTGGCGTATTTGTCTTTGCTGTCTTGTTCGTCGCTATTGGCCAGTTGTTCTAGCATCGACAGCACACGGCGGGTATTGCCTTCACGGATCGCCTTGACGTCACGACTTTC
>JAYXXU010000147.1:0-12134 GCA_036019135.1 Pseudomonadota bacterium
GAAACTCGCGCTTTTATCTGTCGCTTGAAGATGATCTGATGCGGATCTTTGCGGGTGATCGTGTCGTGAATATGATGCGTGCCATGGGACTCAAAGATGACGAAGCGATTGAACATAAAATGGTCAGTCGTTCAATTGAAAATGCCCAGCGTAAGGTCGAATCTCGTAACTTTGATATCCGTAAAAACTTGCTTAAATATGACGATGTTGCCAATGAGCAGCGTAAAATTATTTATGCTCAACGTGATGATGTACTGGCCAAAGGCTCGTTAGAAGAGGGCATTGTTGGCATGTATGAGGACGTCTTTGATGCGGTGATCAGTGATTATATTCCTGTTGGAAGTATTGAGGATCAATGGAATGTCGAAGGCTTAGAGCATGCACTTGAGCATGATTTTATGCTGCCTTTGCCATTGAATCAGTGGTTGAAAGATGATCGCCGCCTAGACGAAGAGCTACTACGCAAAAAAATCATTGATGCAGGTCTTGCCCGCTATCGTGAGCGCCGTGCTCAAATGGGCGAGGAAAGCGCACAGATGCTAGAGCGGCATTTTATGTTGCAATCCTTGGATCGCTACTGGAAAGAGCATCTGGCGGCGATGGATCACTTGCGTCAGGGGATTCATCTACGTGGTTATGCCCAAAAAAATCCAGAGCAAGAATACAAGCGAGAAGCCTTTATCCTCTTCCAAGGTCTATTGGCATCGGTGAAATCCGAAGTCGTGCAAGATCTATCACGCGTGCATGTGCCTACGGCTGAAGAACTTGCCGAAATGGAGGCGCAGCAACAGCGTGAAGCCCAAAATACCAATCTGCACTTCCAGCATTCAGAAGTGGATGGGATCACGGGCGAAACGCACAATGATCCAGAGTTACGCAAAGTGAATCGTTCGGGAGTCACTCTGTCTGGTGCGAGCAAAAAAAACGCGCCAGCCGTAGAGGAAAATCCGTATGCAGGCATGAACATCAGTCGTAATGCGGCATGTCCATGTGGTTCAGGCAAAAAATATAAGCAATGTCACGGAAAAGCTGTCTAAGCGACCTGCTTTGTTCAGACCATCGGCTATTGTGTTCGATAAGCAGTAGCCGATGCGGTATGCATTTAACGATAAAATACGCCATCTTTTAGTCTTGTTGGAATACGATCTTGCCTACCTCTCAGACGATTGGCTTAACTGCATTATTTTTAAGTAGTCTCTTGCTCAGTGCCTGTAGCAAGCCTGCCGACACGCCAACCGATAGTACTGCTGAGCCGAATCCTGCTGTTGCGACAGCACAAACGCCTGCCGTTGAGGCAGTGCAGTTGTCTTCATTGCTGCCATCACAAGCCTATCGTTGTTTGCCTGATCAATCGATCACCGCAACTTATGATCAGTCTAATCCACAAGAGCCACAAGCAATGTTGGAAATTAAGGGTACGATTTATATCCTATATGGTGAATCTGAAACGGCCGCAATGTATGCGACGGACAGTGGCATGCAAGAGGGATATGGTATGAAGTGGATCGTACAAGACAATAGCGCAACCTTGACCCAAGTGCCCCATACAGGCACAGCAGGCGTTGAGTCTGTGCTGTATCGTTGCAATACCCTTTAATTAAAGGCTTCCAAAAAATCAATATGTCTTCATGCTGGATTGTAGGCCGCTTGCATACTGCTGTGCAGGCTTTGTCAGGGTCTGGTGACAGCCTGTATCTCATACCATCTAAGCCTTAAAAAATCAGGCATGATGTGCGCTGAGTGGGCGCTACGGCTAAACATGCACAGCGCTCTGACAGTGCCTGAGAGGAAAACCTAATGAAAAACAACCTAATCAAAAACAGCCTGTTGTCCAGTGCAGTTGTACTCGCTATGACCTTGGTGGCTTGTAGCAAGAATGAGCCTACCAATACCAGTGATTCGGTGGCCAATGATGCGCCAGTGATGCAGCAGGATACGCAGCCATCAACTGATCCGGCAGCGACGGATGCTGTAACTACACAGGTGTATACCTGCACGCCAGACAAAACCATCACCGCAACTTATGACAATAGCAACGCAGAGCAGCCCAAAGCCATGTTAGACATTGATGGGGTGAGCTATGATCTGTATTCTGTGGCGGCTGCTTCTGGTGCGCGCTATGCCACAGAGCAAGGCATCAATCCTGAACAGGGCATGCAGTGGCATACCAAGGGGGATAGCGCTATGCTGATGACCATGACACTGGATCACACTGCCAATCCTGATGATGAGCAGGTGCTGTTTGATTGCACCACAGAAGTCATTGTTGCAGGCTAAGCTAAGGGAATGTACCCACTGTAGATCTGCCAAAAATAGGCCATCCTTGCATAGGACTGGCCTATTTTTATGGTTAGGTTTTTGGCACACTAGCCAACATTTATTGTGTTGCTTACAAGGATATTGATCATGGCCGTTGGTGATCTTTCAATGCCACAGATGTTGCCTGTCTCAGGTATTAGAACTGGTATTGCAGAAAGCTATATTCGCTACAAAAACCGTCGTGATTTGGTGGTGTTTGAGTTGTCTGAAGGTGCTAGTGTGGCCACCGTATTGACCAAAAATGCCTTTTGCGCTGCGCCCGTCCAAGTGGTGCGCCAACACATGAGTCGTGCTCAGCCGCGTTATTTGGTGATCAATACTGGCAATGCGAATGCAGGAACAGGCACAGTTGGCCTAGACAATGCCCATGCGACCTGCCAAGCCCTTGCCCAATTGACTGGAGTCAATGCTGAGCAGGTGTTGCCTTTTTCGACTGGTGTGATTGGCGAGCAACTGCCGATTAACCGATTGGTTGCTGGTTTGCCTCATGCGTTGGCTGCTTGCTCAGCCGACGCATGGTCTGCGGCCGCTTCAGGGATTATGACCACGGATACATTGCCCAAAGGTGCAAGTGAGCAGTTTGAACTAGACGGTGTGACGTATACCATCACAGGAATTAGCAAAGGCGCAGGCATGATTCGTCCCAACATGGCGACTATGTTGGGGTTTGTGGCGACAGATGCCCCCATTGCTCAACCGCTACTGCAACGCTTACTCAGTTTAGTGACCGAGCAGTCCTTCAATCGAATCACCATTGATGGCGATACATCCACTAACGACGCCTGTGTCTTGGTGGCGACGGGACAGGCGGGTGGGGCGCTGATTGAGACCGAAGCAGATACACGCTATTCAGCGCTATTGGCTGTGTTGAGTCGTGTGTTCATTCGATTGGCGCAGTTGATCGTACGTGATGGTGAAGGCGCAACCAAATTCATGACCGTACAGGTTGAAGGTGGCCGTAATAGCCAAGAATGCTGTGATGTTGCCTATAGCGTGGCACATTCTCCCTTGATCAAGACGGCATTTTTTGCCTCTGATCCAAATTGGGGACGCATCTTGGCCGCAGTCGGCAAAGCTGGTGTGCCTGATCTTGATGTCAGTGGCGTGCAGGTCTGGTTAGATGAGGTGCAAATCTGTCGTGATGGTGGGGCAGCCGCAGACTATACCGAAGCACAAGGGGCGGCAGTCATGCAGCAAGCCGAAATCACCATTCGGATTGATCTTGGACGTGGTCAAGCCAAAGACACCGTCTGGACGTGTGATCTGTCTTATGACTATGTCAAGATCAATGCAGACTATCGCTCTTAAGGTTGAAGACCGACGCACTGCCCTCTGATGGGAGTTTGTGCGTCGAAACAGCGATCATTGGCAAAAATACGCTAAGATAAGCAGTACCAGCCACGAGTCTGGCTTTTTGCGATTTGAGTGTGAGACCTGCCAATGACCGCCGCTAATCTAATTACCAATCATGCTCAAGATGTGGTTCGAGCGCATTTAGATCGCTTGAACCAATCTTCCGAAATCATATTGACCGATGCAGAGCGTGCTGACTTGCGTGAGCAAATTGCTGCCGAGTTGAAGGCGCGCGATGCGGTATTGGTTGCCCATTACTATACAGACCCAGAAATTCAAGCACTTGCCGAAGCCACAGGTGGCTGTGTCTCAGACTCTCTCGAGATGGCGCGCTTTGGGCGTGATCATGCTGCCAGCACCTTGATGGTGGCGGGCGTTAAGTTTATGGGCGAAACCTCCAAAATTTTAAGCCCTGAAAAAACCGTTTTGATGCCTACATTAGAAGCGACATGCTCATTGGACTTGGGCTGTCCAATTGATGAGTTCGCGGCATTTTGTGATCAGCATCCAGATCATACCGTAGTGGTCTATGCCAATACCTCGGCAGCAGTCAAAGCGCGTGCCGATTGGGTGGTGACCTCTAGTTGTGCCGTAGAGATTATCGAGCACTTGGATAGTCTAGGCGAAAAAATCATTTGGGCGCCTGATCAGCACTTGGGGCGGTATATCCAAAACAAAACAGGTGCTGAAATGTTGTTGTGGGATGGCGCTTGCATCGTGCATGAGGAGTTTCGTGCGCGTGGCATCTTACAAATGAAAGCGGTTTATCCTGATGCGGCAATTCTAGTGCATCCAGAATCGCCTCAAGCCGTGATTGCATTAGCGGATGCTGTCGGCAGCACCAGCCAGCTGATTAAAGCTGCTCAGACTCTGCCCAACGAGCGCCTGATTGTGGCAACGGATCGCGGCATTTTTTATAAAATGCAGCAAGCTGCACCGCATAAGATTTTGGTGGAAGCTCCGACCGCAGGTGAAGGGGCAACTTGTCGCTCTTGTGCGCATTGTCCATGGATGGCGATGAACGGTTTGGAGAACATCTTGCATGTGCTCAAAACAGGTGGTCAGGAGATTTTTGTTGATCCTGCGCTGGCGGAACGTGCCAAGTTGCCGTTGGATCGGATGTTGAATTTTACTAAATCGCTCAAACGTTGACCAAAAAGAGTTATTGTGCTGAAAAAACAATCACTCGTTATTTATTTCGTGTAAAATGTTTCACCCGCTGTTGACGAGTGGTTCGTTTGTCTCTAAAATGCCGCTCATCGACACACAACGTGGTGTTGATCAAAGCTGTAATGTTCGGAGTGTGGCGCAGTCTGGTAGCGCACCTGCTTTGGGAGCAGGGGGTCCAAGGTTCGAATCCTTGTACTCCGACCAACAGTTTGGCGGTAATCGTTTCATGTGAGTGTTGACGACTACGCGCCTGTAGCTCAGCTGGATAGAGCATCCGCCTTCTAAGCGGATGGTCGCAGGTTCGAGTCCTGCCAGGCGCGCCATTTTAATTTGCGCCGAGCAAGTTCTCAAGCGATCCGCTTACGTTATGGTGGCTATAGCTCAGTTGGTAGAGCCCCGGGTTGTGATCTCGGTTGTCGTGGGTTCGAGTCCCATTAGCCACCCCTTTCAAGTGTTTAAATAAGTACAGTTAAGTCTATCAGTGTTTATGCATCCATTTAAAATCAAGGCTTTAACACTATCTATAGTGTTCAGCTGGATACAATCAGCTTAGCAGTAGCATGTCTGGCAGTGTGCCATTGAAATGAAACAACAAGATACTCTGTCCCAAAAGATGTGGCACATTCCTGCCTGATTCCTTGTAATCTGACAAACCCTCACTGTTATGAGCGCTGGGTTCGTTTGTTTACCTTTGGCGTGTTCGGGATAATCCTACGTCTCTTGCTGAATCGTAGGTCTTATGTACATTGAATGCCAAAATCCCATTGATCAGCACATACGCGACCAAACAACTTCAAATCGTCTTGAACAACCCCGCCTTGGAGCGATGGCGTCTATGTTAAATTCCACGATTAGACTTGGTGTTGCCAAGGGAAGCGGTTCAATGTATGACGTACTCTATATGAGATTGTGCCGTGTAGGTTACCCACATGCCAAGCGAGTAGGGAGGCGATAGAATGGTCAATGATCCAGTAGCGATCTGGAATGGGATCAATTGGTTGAGGTGCAGCCAGTGTGACATCTGCTGCAACATGACCTTCACCGTCTTCTAAGCCGAGTCGTGCAAGAATTCTGCCCTCACGGTCACAAATTTGGGATTCACCAGTCATCTCGGTTAACCAGCGTACGCGGGGTAATAGTGGAGTATTGCAGCTCACTAGCCCGACGTGTGCTGCATGTGCGACTGGAACGCCTGTCAGCCGAGCGACTTGTGCGGGTAAGTCACGAGACTGTTGGCAGTAGCGTGCATGTTCGCGTCGCATCCACGTGCCGAGCGAACCATACCAATTAATTGGCATTGAATACCAGCACATGCCACCGATAACCAGTTGAGCGCCAGCCGCATGAACCCGTGCCGATGTACCAAATCGCGCCCATTCCCAGCCTGACATTAAGCCAATTTTGCAACTTAGCGTAGCGCAGTCAATCACACCATCATCTTGACCGCCCATATAAAACCCCTGCTCCCATGCTGTGGGAATATCTTTGTCGTGCAGATGGATGGTTCCATCTGGCTCAGCAAGGATATAGGTGCCGTAGGTATGTCTGCCGCGGATGGCAACGAAGCCACCTGCGACAATAACACCCAATTCGCGCGCCAGCTCGCGCATCATTTGTAAGGGTCGACCATCAATCGGTTGTGGGGATTGTAGGAGTGCTGGTGCATAAACATTCGGTGAGGTAAAAGCCTCGGGTACCACAATAATTTCGGCCGCATGCTCACGATATGCATCACGGATGAGGCCTTGTACACGTACCAGATTTGATTCGACATCGCCAACAGTCAGTTGTGGTTGGATTACTGCAATCTTTGTCATGTGGTTTTACCCTATATAAAATCTCAATGCTCAGTCAATTGGGTCATCCCGTACCGTTGAGCGAGGATACCTATGCCAATGGGCTGACATCAGCATTTTATCATTGAATGATCACTGAAGAGTTTGATCAGCCTGAGTTTGATGGTCATTCGTGCCGATTGGGTACGTCTACCAAGTGGGAGGTTTTTGGCTTTGACAAAAAACACAAGACCCCCTCAAACCACAGTCGTCCCGAATATGCCAGAATACTGCCCCCACATTCGGCGCATGTGAGAGATTGCCAATATGAACATTTTAATCAGTAATTGATATAATGCGCCTAAATTTATGTTTGTATTGTTTATTTGTTTTTGTTATTGGGTTTGTACCCGCTTTTAGTATCGCTCAATATAAAAGCCGCATTACGCGGCTTTTTCCTGGTCACTGCTTTTGTCGATGTAAGCCTTTATCCACGACTCCAGCCAGTAGGTAATGCTGCCGTCTTTTTCTGGTGCGTGCAACTCGCCAGATTTAACCCGCCGCCAAACCGTTGTGCGGCTCATGCCCGTCAGTTTAACCACTTCTGGTATTCTAATCCGCCTTTCCATCATGCACCTCCATCCAGATCTGATTGCAGCACTGCAAGACAATCCCGAATAAACTCAATCTCGTGCAACTCCAATTGATTGTCAGACTCGACCGCCCATTTTTTCGGATAGCCCCAAGGAATAATCTTTGTGAAATAACAAACGGACATGCCGCTTGGATAAAACACCCCAATCGTTTCAGGCAAGCCAGCAACCGAATCACCTAAATCATGCTCAAAATCAAGATTCAAGTCGCGGATCATCTGAGCTAGTTTTTCGTTCATACCGATTCACCCCGTGCCATCTCATCCACCAGTTCATCGAACGGCGTACCTGTCTGCAAGTTTTTGGCGGTCAACTCAGCAAACTCTCGTGGATTGAGCGTGCGCAAAATCTCATAGCGCTTGGCTGCGGTCTGGATACGCTCAAACTCGACGTTGTGGGCGAGGGCAGCGTCGGCTTTTTTGATGACTGCTTTTGCGCGTTTGATCAGCTTGCTACCCATCTCAAATTTTTCGACCCCGATCTGACCCATGGTCACGTCGCCGAAAAAATCGACCATATCGGTGAGCATTTGCACAGCAGAGCCGCGCTCGACGACTGCGCCACCCATCAAGTTAATGGCTTTGAGCGCGTTGTCTTTAAGACGCTCGATCCGTGCATCCTTTGCTTTGTCAGACTCAATCCAGTCCGCCAATACCAAAAACACTCCAATCGTTGCGCCCAGCGTATAAACCTGCCGTGGATCGTCATAGAGGCCAACGTCTTGGATGGCCTTATCTTTGGACGCGGCAAGTATGTATTGCGGGATTCTATCGTCGCTCATGACTCACTCCAGTAATCGCTTACTTTGATTTCGACCGATCCAATCGGCTCGTGCTGCCAAATGTCATAATCAGCAACAACAGCCTTCACAAAAACCGATGCCGCATCTTTCATTTTTTGTGTGATTTCAGTCGGATCATCATAATTTCCGTATTCCTCATCAAGGCGCATCATCAGGTTTTCTATTGCATCCTCCACAAACCAATCCACGCTCATTTCTTTTTTCTTGAACGCATGTATCTGCACAACATCAAGCGGCGATTCGTCGTTGTCTTTGCACTCGGTGATATAGATTTCAATAGCTTCTTTCAGCGGGTAAATGCGATCGGAATCAATGTTATGAGTCCAAAGCAGGGCAGTGTTTTGTGGGTTGATCGCTTGTTCGTGTGTCATGGCTCAGTCCTCAGAATTTCATCAGCATGGTCAACACCAAACCCTTCACAGATTTGGGCAAATTCATCCGTCTTGAGCCACTGGTTAAAGTCCGACTGCTCCTTGACGCTTGCCATGTTGTCAGCCATCCAGCCCGCTTGCTCATGTGCATAGATCCACTCATCAATGCAGGTTTTTGGCACGGCTGACAAATTGCGCGTAGCGTCTTGCCGTGTCACTGACGCAATGGTCAGGGCTTTGATCTTGTCACCGACCACATACCATTTTTCTTCGCTTGGTTCGGCGGGGATGTTCACACACCATTTCATCTCAATCATCCTTGCCCCGCCAGCGCGGGGCTGTGTCGGTTAGGCGGCCATCTCTAGCATGCGATTGATGGCGTTCTGCGCCTCATCCTCGCTGCCGAAATGTTGTGATAAAACAAACTTCCAGCAGACGTTGAACGCTGCTTTGAAAAACACATTGAATTCTTCCTGACACATCCTGCTAAAGCTGATCGAGCGTGGTTTGCGGTACATCGAGCCATCAGGCAGGCGGATCACATCAAAATAACCAGCCTCCACCTTGACCCACTCATGGATCTCATCAGTCGTTGCTGGCATTGGCGTAATCATGCGACTGGCGCGGCTTCGGGTGAGGTGGTGCAGATACTCAGCTTCGAGTGACTTGGCAGCAGTCAGAGACACACCACGCGACTGCAAAAACGCACAAAATGAAGCGACGGTGCGCTGCTCAATCGGGTTGGTCAGGCCAGTCTGTGGCTCCCAGTAGTCTTTGACCAAGCCCAGCAAGCCGCCAAAATATAGGCGATGGTGCTGTAGGCTGCGGGCAGACTGTTTGACCGTGGTCACTTTGACTGCCTGTCCCATCTTGTACGATGCAGACAGGGTTTCACGGTCACGCTCGGTTGCTGGTACTAGGCCGTTCGGGGCGCGAATCGCCATCAGTTCTTGGCTCATGATGCGCGCGCTCCTTGCTTGATTTCGACAGCCGATCCCTCAACGATCTGGCCAAGCTTTTCGATGCGTGCCTTGTTTTTGTCTTTTTGCTTGGCTGCATCTTCTTGCAGATCAGGAAAGTCTTTGGCCTGTTTGTGCGCCCAGTTATAAATTCGCTTAAGCTCATCAAGGCTATTTGTTTTCGCCATGTCAGCAAATGCAGTCAGCAAGTCTTGCTGACATGCTTCGTGCGGTGTCAAAACAGGCGGATGCACCGTTGCATCTGGGTCGTTATCACCCTCGGTCGGAATGGCGAATACTTGAAAACATGCGTACTTGTACGCGATGGACATAGCCTTGTTGGTGGCCTTGTCGCCTGAATCCATTGCTTCGCCGTAGGTACATGCTGTGTGCTTTGAGCCATCCTCTGCCGACACAAAATCAAACTCACAGCGCACGGCGACATAAAACATCATCGTCCCACCCTTGGTGGGTTTTTCGATAACGGTACGCTCTAGGCAACGTGGCAGGATCACTAGACCATGCTTGGCGAGTAGGGGGCTAATAGCGCTGTAAACGTCATCAATGCCGCGAAACTTGTAACCCGCGCCGAAGCCAGTGGCTTGACGGTCTTTTGAAATGCCAGTTTTGGAGATTTCGGCTTGCACGGCGTTGATAGCTTTGTAAACGAGTAATGTCATGATCAACTTCCTTATTTAACTGATAGCTCAAGCAGGCGATGCTCAAGCTCGGTGATCTGCTGTGGGCATTGGCATGTGGCCAGTGCCGTTTCGATTGCTGCGATTTCTTGGGCTGCATTCATCATGACCACCCCGCAACCAAAATCAGGCCGATGGTCGCGCCGACAATGAGCGGCGCGAGGTCGTGCAATACGAAGTGTTTGATTGCGTTCATGCTGCCACCCCGTCAATGATCAGGTTCAGTTCGTCAGCCATGCGTTCTGTCCAGCGATCCGCTTCAGCCTTTTTCGCCATATCGACGGCAACCATCCATTTTTCGGCTTCAGCAGACGGCAGCGCATTTGTGACCAGTGCGACGATCAGGGCAGGTTCAGCAGCGCGTGTGCCGTGCATTTTTAGGCCGTTTTCGATCAGTTGTACGATCAGGGCTTGGGTTTCGGTGAGTCTGCTCATCAGTCACGCTCCATGTGCATTGCGTTATCAGCCAAGTAACGTGCATGACGTGGTGACTTGACAGGCACGCCAGCGATAAAGGACTTGGCGTGCTGAACGGGGTGCGGTGCAGTGGCTGGACGGGCAGGGCGTGGGCGAGTAGCACGCGGGTAGTTGATTGCTTCAGCGTATTCACGCTCTGTGAGCAGCGTTGCGGTTTGTGCGATGCTTGCCAATTCTTCGGCGGACATCTTGCTGAATGGGATCATTGAAGTCATAATGCGGTCACTCCATCGGTATTGCGGTGGGGTCATGCCCTCGGTTGTTGACGCAACGCGAGGGCTTTTTTGTGCCTTGTGGGGCGTTTCGATGAATATAGTTTACTAAAGGAAACTATCTAAGTAAACCATTACGTATACTAAAAGAAACCAATTGATTAAATTTTGATCAGTGTTTTGTTTCCTTTGCTGTACACTAGGCAAAAGAAAACCCGCGCTGGGCGGGTTGGGAGGGTGTTGAGATGTCAGACATTTAAGTTCGTGACGATACAACAGTGATTGGTACGCAAGCCAACCTTGACGGCATAGATGCTGATTTTGCAGGGGCTGGGGGCTAACCCCCCATCCATTTATTAACTTTATCTGACAGATTGAGCGATGCCCAGTTATTTAAGTCACATTGGATGACCAACAATCTGTCGTCGCCATCAATAAACCTTTGCAAATTATCCCGAACCTGAATGGATGTCTGAAAAGTTTCAATAACGTAAAAAGACTCCAACGGTTTACACCAGTTACCGTAGGCTTCAATTGCTGCGGTAATTTTGGCGTAGTCTTTAGTCTTAATTAAATCATACGATACAACATACGTCGTCATTGCTGTCTCCACCCAGTCAGTAAACGCGCTGGGTTCGCGTTTTAAGCTGTATTACATCTCACCACCACGCCAGACCACGCGCCCAACAAAGTTGATGCTATGAGCCTGTTCAGGGGTAATTATTTCATCTGGGAACTTCGACTTATCAGGGTTGTCACTGCATAGCTTGATTGAATGCCCATCTACAGACACAAATACGCGCTTCACTCGCAGTTCATACGCGTACTGAAACACATAAATCTTGCCTGTTCGTAAGGCTGATGGGTCTGCATCGCTGGTATCAACAATCAGGATGCTTTCTGGCTCAATGCTTGGCCACATGCTCATTTCAGTGGCAAAGATAATTCTAAGATTTGCAGGGCTAGTCGTTATGCCTTGAATCTTTAACCAAGCTGGATCAAAGCGCATGTAGTCCATAATTTCTTCATGCGGGTTTTCATGTCCATTGCCACATGATGCCTTTACGCTGTAAATCGGGATCTCAATCATTTGAGCATCAGGCGATGCAACCATATCAAAAGCAACTTGAGCCAACTCCGTTGCTGATAGTTTTGACTGAGGCAAATCACCTCCTTTTAACAGCCATTCTGGTGTGGTCTTTAGAGCTTTAGCTAAGTCGCTGATGAATTTTCCGCTTGGTAGGTTTGTACCAGCCAGCCACTTCGACACAGTTCCCTTGCTTGCCTCAGTTGCTCGCATTAAGTCTGCTTGGCTGAGTCCTAATATTTGCATCCGATGAAGGAT
>JAYXXU010000148.1:0-3736 GCA_036019135.1 Pseudomonadota bacterium
GTCTACATGTGGGTGTGCAAATGCCTGCATTTCGGGGGCAGGTGGTTGAGTATTTATTTTTAAGCAGTGCAACGTTTGGAGATGGTCTACAGCGTACCCTGCGCTATCAAGCCTTATTGACCAGTGCATTTCGTATCCAGCTTTATATTGATGGCGATGATGCGGTGTTAGCGGGTATTCAACATCCTGTACGGCATTATCTGGAATGCGCTATTGGGGTATTTTTAAATTTTTTTCAACATATTAGTGATGGGAAATTCCAACCACGTGAGATTTGGCTAATGCACGAAGACGGTGCAGCGGCAGACGAATACCAACGCCTCTGGTGCTGTCCCGTACGATTGGGCATGCCTGAAGGGTGTATTCGCTTTGCGGTGGATCAGTTACAGCAACCCTCGCCTGCGGCCGAACCCACTTTGCTCAAAATGCATGAAACTCTTGCCGAGCAGCATCTTAACCTACTCGAAAAACACCAACTGGTCGATGATATCGAGCGTTTACTGGGCAGTGGGCTGCTAGAATCTGGACAATTAGATCAGGCCTATATCGCCACACAACTGCAACGCAATCCACGTACCTTGCGCGCTGATCTGCAACTAATTGATACCAGTTTTGATAAAATCGTCAGCAACTACCGAGAAAAACTGGCTCGACGCTTATTGGCCAGCACCCATGAGTCATTGGATCAAATTGTGTATTTGACGGGGTTTTCTGAGTTATCGGCATTTTCGCGTGCCTTTAAACGCTGGACAGGCGAATCCCCGACCGCCTACCGACAACGCAAACAACACAGTACTTAGCACACGCATTTGATCCAAACGGCAAACCAATCACTGCGCGTCAGTCAAATGTCTGCTGACGCTATCGACTAGGATAACGCTCATCAAAGTCGTCTTAGTGGTATGCAGCATCAGGATTATGTTGGGGTTTCCAGTCGGTGTATTTGTGGTCAATGGCATGGAATGGTACTTTCATAAAGTCTGGTTGCATGAGTTCCCAAGCCAGCATCGTAACAGTCCATTTTTTACCCATATCGCCCATCACAAACGTGCGCGTTTAAATGGCTTTCATGATCATGGTTATGCAGCGTCGATGTTTAAAGACTCCGAAATCTATGTCGAAAAATCCGCCCTGATTGGGCTGGCAGCGGTATCTACTGTGTTTTTGCCTGTTGCGCCGTTTTTTACCGCAGGGTTGTACTATGGCATTTGGAACTACTGGAGGGTGCATGCCAAATCCCACCTAGACCCCGAATACGCCAAAAAACGTATTCCGTGGCATTACGACCATCACATGACCAGTAACCAAAATGCCAACTGGTGTGTCACTCGTCCGTGGTTTGACTACATCATGGGCACACGGGTGATGACAGATGTGTCACATACCGAAACCAATCCGCTCGGCATGCAACTGCCGCAATGGGTCGAAAAACGTGTCAACCGCTTGGCTCGACGCTTGTTACCCAAGGCTTATGCCAAGATTGCTGCCAATAGCACATTTGATCGTGAACAGACCCGACAGGGCATCGAAGTAGCGCTATAAGCATTGCATCGCCAGAGGATATCCCAAATGAATCTCAAGACAGCCACCAAACTTTTGCTCCAGCATGTGTATCCACATTTAGATGGAACGCCTGCACAAGACGGACAAGCATTCCCAAAAGACTATGCCCTCAAGCCACATCATCAATCCAAGCGGGTTGGCTGGTCGCATTATGGTGTCATGATTCCTGAACTGCCTGCACCGCATCAGTTTTTTTCGATCATGTCGATCATTGGTTCATCGGGTGCATTGGCATTTGATACCGATCATGTCTTGACCGATAGCCCTCGGCGCAGCGCCACAGCGGTACTGGGCACAGCAGCGACTCATCCACAGCAGTTTCGCGGCTATTCGATTGCGCGTGACTGTCAATTTGCTGAAGATGGCTCACAGATTCAGTTCGGTCAGGATGTGATCATCACGGGGCAATACCCACACTATCAAGTGATTGCGCGCGCGGCTGATTTTGAGTTGCAGATTACCATCACCAACACCGACAAGGTGTCTTGGTTCGTCAAAACACCGTTTTATGACCATATCAGCCTGCTCTCAAGTTACCAAGGACAAGTGACCTATCAGGGTGAAACACAGCAGATTTCGGGGTTGTGTACCTTTGAACATGCAGCGTGTATCAGCCCATACCTGCTGCGTGACCAGCCCATCGCCACACCGTTTAAGATTCCATTGGATTTTTTTACATATCAAATCATCAATCTGGATGATCAAACGCAATTACTGCTCAACGATACCCGCATCAATGATGTCAAAATCGTCAGCAAAGCATTTTTGCGTGGGCTAAAACAATACAATCAAACGTATGACGCAGTATTTGAAGTATTAAGCTATCAAGCGCAACCTGCACGCTCTCCTGATGGCATACTGATGCGCCTGCCCCAGACCTTCCAATGGGTGATTACCGACGCACATGGTCAGGTCATCCTAAAGCTACATGGCACAGTGGACACGCCATTGACCTATGGTTTAGGCAGTGGTTATGTTGGGGCATATCACTATCATGGCCAGCACGCGGGGCAAGCCATTCAAGGCAGTGGTTATATTGAGTATATTGATCGGCGGCCAAGCGAACTTAGCCAATAGAATCAGCGCACTGTATAGGATATTGACATGTCAAACCCTGCCGCCTCGTTGTTAGGTCAAACCATTGTACTTACTGGTGCATCCAGTGGCATCGGCGAGCAAGCTGCGCTACAAATGGCTCAACTGGGTGCGACGCTCTGCCTCATCGCGCGCCGCCGTGATGAACTGGAACGCGTGCAGCAAGCCATTCAGCAAGCTGGTGGTGAGGCATGGATTTATCCGGCTGACCTGACTGATGATGCGCAAGTGCAAGACTGTATTCAGCAGATTTTAAGCGAGCATCACCGCATTGATGCGCTGGTCAATAATGCAGGGCGATCCATTCGCCGCCCCATCCATCAGGCGCTGGATCGCCTACACGATTATGAACGTACCATGCAGGTCAACTACACGGCCGCAGTACGTCTGACGCTGGGGTTGTTACCGCATTTTTTGGCCAATGGTGCGGGGCATATCGTGAATGTCTCCACCATGTCTACCCAAGTGCCGATTCCATTATTTTCGGCATATTTGGCCAGCAAGTCCGCTCTAGAGTCTTTTTCGCGTTCACTGGCGGTAGAGCTTGGCGGACAAGGCGTTGATGTGACGATTGTGTATTTTCCAATGGTGCGTACCCCGATGTCAGGCCGCACCACGATTTATAAACATTTGCCAATGATGAATCCCGCCGATGCGGCAGGTTGGCTGGTCAAGGCGGTACGCGACAAACCCTATCGTGTCTCAAGTCCCAGTGGGGCGTTGGCGCATGTCCTGTTGACAGCCACCCCCAATACGATGATTCGTCTGGCACGCCCCATCTTTGCTTGGATGGATCGCCGACTGGCGCAAAAACTCAAGCAAACCTCGTCAGATTAGCCCCGATTTCAGCGTATCCTCACACGAATTACAACACACTATAGCTGCATTGGCTTTTAGAATTGCAGCCTTGCTGAGCGAATGTGGGATAAGCGTGATGAATCAAGTCTGGATCAAAACACTACTGGGCTTCAGTATCAGTGTCGCCGCAAGTACGGTATGGGCGCAACTGCCGCAAGACTCCCGCCGAGCGGGTGGGATTGCAGTCGTGGAAGTTGCTCAAAAGACCACCGCAGCCCCC
>JAYXXU010000149.1:0-2406 GCA_036019135.1 Pseudomonadota bacterium
TGTTCCAGAGCCAGAGCCAGAGCCAGAGCCAGAGCCTGAGCCAGAGCCAGAGCCAGAGCCAGAGCCAGAGCCAGAGCCAGAGCCAGAGCCAGAGCCAGAGCCAGAGCCAGAGCCAGAGCCAGAGCCACTCGTGATACTGCAACAAGCAGCCTTTATTCTGACGGAAGCACCATTACCTTCTTTTGCGGACGAGCCTGATCTGCCGACGCTGACTGCGCTGATTGAGCCTATGCCCCCTACATGGGATGTGCTGGATTTTGAGGAGGTCAAGCTGTTGATGCGTGAGGCGCTTTGGCAGACCTGCGGTCTGATGGCCAAACCATTACTGCAAAAAATCGAACGTGCCACACTGGTGGCAGAGCTACGGCGTTATCAGCCGCATTGGAAAACCTCGATTTTGGAAATTCGCTATCGAGAACAGACCGATGCGCTTAAGCGTGCCTTACTGAATGTGCAAGAGAATCTGAATCGCCTAAGCGATGAGTAAGCCGTTCAGAGTTTGCTATGATGGCGCTCATTTGTTGTGGATGAGTGCCTCAAGGTGTCGATTTATCGTTGTCCTGTTTGCCAATCGGCGTTGATTCCTACGGCGCGTGTCTGGGCGTGCGTGCAAGGGCATCAGTTTGATGTGGCAAAAGAAGGCTATATCCACCTGCTGCCTGTCCAACACAAAAACAGCAAATCACCTGGTGATACCGCAGAGTCTGTTGCGGCACGGCGGGCGTTTTTGCAGGCAGGACATTATCAGCCATTACGTGCAGCCTTACAGACCGCATTAAGCGGCCAGATCGCACAGACATTATTGGATATTGGCTGTGGGGAAGGCTACTACACTGAGGCCATGCAGCAAGTCGTGCCGAAGGTTATTGGGATTGATATTGCCAAGCCTGCCGTGCGTCTGGCAGCCAAGCGTTTGCCGCAGATCCAATGGGTGGTGGGCAGTGCTGCACGCTTGCCGATCGCTGATCAATCGATGGATCAGGTGTGTAGTTTGTTCAGTCCGCTGCCGACGGCTGAGATACGGCGGGTATTGTCGCCGAATGGGCGACTGTGGGTGGCGACCCCTGCACCCGATCATTTGTATCGCTTGCGGGCAGGTTTGTTTGAGGTGGTGAATTTGCACGAGCCAGACAAGTTCATTGCGCAGCTTGCGCCTGATTTTACGCTACAGTCGAGTCAAGAGATTCGAGTGCTGTTACAACTGGATCAGGCCAGTCTCAAGCATCTGATTGCCATGACCCCCTATGCATATAAGGCCAAGCCTGAGCGACGGGCACAACTGGAGCAAGCGACGATGTTTGAGACTGAGGCGGTGTTTCGGTTGATGGGGTTTGGGGTGGTCTGTTAAGGTTTTGGATGAGTCAACAGAATTTAGGAGCAGAATAGTTGACTTGCTTGTTAGTTTTGTTAGCATACTAGTCGACCAATTGCCAAGCAATCTAATAATGAAATCAATTAAAAATGCCCTTGCCATATTCCTTTTGCTATTTTTTTGGACACCGTTTGCTAGTGCAGCAGGCGCTTGTACACAAAATGGTGGTGACCTAAGCTGTACGAATCCCAAGCGTCCAGAATGGACGGGTGACTGGATCTATTGGTATACAGACAATCATGCAACTAGATATGACTTCTCGTCATGGCAGGCAGCATTTGAGTCTTATACCGCTTATATGACTGCAGTTCATGGACTAAAGCCAACGGGTGACTATCAGCTGGATCATATCTATGGGCATGCCTATCCACCACCACACTACTTGTTAGATGGCCCACGGTCGCAAGCTTATTCTGTGACTGGACAGGCTTGGCACCCAAGGTTTCCTGATGAGCTGACAACATATAGTGGATCGATTGCAGCAGTTCGTCCCTATAGTGACTGGGAATGTCCTGTAGGAACCAAGGCGGTTGATCAGCAAGGAGCGAGTGCTCCACCGTTTTTTTGCGCAGCAGAAACACCGCCGAAGCCGAGTCCTTGTAGTGGCTCTGGAGATAGTGCTGGCAATCCTTGTTCAATCACCACAGGTCATAAGTATCAACGAGAACAAGACTATCAAGCACCGATAGGCTACCTCTCCTTACAACGGATGTATGATAGTCGTACCCACTTACAAACTGATGCACTCTCAATGGCAGCGGGTTGGGTGCATCAGTATCAAAAACGCATCCGTATTCGGGTAGTAAAGAAAGCAAATTGGGAAGGTGAGCCTGATAACCTTGGCAACCCACTGGCTATTGCAGTGCTAGATCGTGGTGATGGAACACAGGTTTTTGCAACACGGCAGTATACTGATAGTACCATTGCTAATAGTTGGTTTATTGATCGAGACCTCAGCCTCAGGCTTGAGCGCAATGACAACTCATGGACACTGACACAGCTTAAAACAGGCGTAAAAGAGCATTATTGGAACT